>JACMOJ010000465.1 GCA_014378085.1 Burkholderiales bacterium
ATATGTAGCCCCACTTCGGCAGCCACACCCATGTCTTCCCAGTTCCAGCCGTCGAGCTGAATCACGGCTGAGGTGCCGGCGATCAAGCTCGCCGCACTGGGGCGCGGTGCCGCAAGGGCGGCCAGCACGCCGTTAGCGCGCGTCACGGGGATAAGCTCGCTATCGGCATTCACCGCCACCAAGGCGCGCGAGTTGGGGTTGAAGGTACCCACCTCGGCGTTATCGTTGGTGGCGCGTACCGATTGCACTTCGACCAAACCGAGCGTGGTGTTGGCGGCAATAAAACCCGGGTAGACGTGTTTGCCGGGCAACGATACGACCGTTGCATTGGCCGCATCTGGTACTGCGCTCGCGGCACCGATGGCCACAATGCGCCCCTTATCGACCAACAATCGGCCGTTGACAATGACATCACCACTCACCGTATGTAGCGTGGCACCGGTGATCAACAGCGGCCTAGATTGCGGCGGCGGCGGGATATTGGGATTGGCGTGTGCGGACCCCGATGCCATCATTAGCGGTAGCAGAAATGTGCCGCAAACAAGAGTGCCCAGCGAAACCGTCGCGAGTGGTCGGCAAAATGGCCGCACACTGCCTGCCAAACTTCCTCTATGAGAAAAGGGGGAGAGCGTGAGCGAGGGGGCAGGAGGGGGATTTGCCAACCCCAGCCTAGAGGCGTCAACCAAAATCCCCCGCTCGCCCTGCTCGCCGCCGCCGTTTCTAACGGGAGCATTCAAACTAAGCATCGTTGCTGTATTCATGCACTTCATTTTGCGTCCTCCGTACACTCGTGCCACGCCCCACCATCCCAATAATTACTCCGGTATTGCTTAGTGTCGTGTAACCAGCGCTGCATTGCCATAAATTCAAGGGTATCTCGTACGCTCAGCGCACCCGCCTCAGACGGCACATCGGCAGGTGTTGCTTGGGTACCCATCCCGCGACCACCAGCGCTACCGGCCGCTGCACCGGCTTGCGCAAGCCTCGCAGCACGTGCGGCTTGTGCTTTGCTTAGCAGGCGCTGTTTGTCTGCATTGGCGGCTGCGCGGAGTTTTGCGTCGGCTTCTAAATCAAAGTATTTTTGCCCATCAATCCAGGTTTGCTCGGCGCGCGCATTGGTCGAAAGTGGTGAAGCATTCCAAATCACAAAGTCAGCGTCCTTGCCCACTTCCAGCGAGCCGGTACGGTCATCAACCCGCAATTGTTTCGCCGCATTGGTCGTCACCATCTTCAGCGCTTCCACTTCGCTCACGCCATTCGTGCCACCATAGCGCACTACCTTTGCCGCTTCCGTGTTGAGGCGTCGCGCCAATTCGTTGCTGTCTGAATTCAACGTCGTCAATACACCAGCGCGATGCATCAACGCCGCATTGGTCGGGATGGCGTCATACACTTCCATTTTGTAGGCCCACCAATCGGAGAAGGTCGAACCACCGGCGCCTATGCTCGCCATCGCGTCGGCAACTTTGTAGCCCTCCAACACGTGTTGGAACGTCGCAACCGTGAAGCCGTACTCTTGTGCGACGCGCACAAACATCAGAATTTCGTCGGCACGGTAGGAGTGAATATGGACGACACGCTTCTTCTCCAAAATTTCGACCAGCGTATCGAGCTGTAGATCGCGGCGCGGTTCGGCTAAAACTTTTTGGTTGGCCCCGCTTTTTTCACGATACTCTGACCACTTCTTTTGGTATTGCCGCGCTGCGGAGAAACCATCACGCAAAATTTGCTCTACACCCATACGCGTTTGTGGGTAACGCGAGCCAGCACCTTCGCCCCAGTTCGCCTGTTTGACGTTCTCGCCGAGCGCAAACTTAATGCCTGGCTGCGCGCCCGCAAACTTAAGGCCTTCGGCGTCACTACCCCAACGCAATTTGATCGTCTGGCTTTGGCCGCCAATGGTATTTGCCGAGCCGTGCAACAGGTTCGCCCCGGTCACGCCGCCTGCAAGCTGGCGGTAGATATTGATGTCAGTCGCATCCACTACGTCCCCGATGCGGACTTCGGCAGTAATCGAGCTGGTCGATTCATTGACGCCACCAATCACCGCTGTGTGCGAGTGCGCATCGATGATGCCGGGCGACACATGTTTGCCCGCGCCATCAATCACCATCGCACCCGCCGGTGCCGTCAGTGACGCGCCGACCGCAGCGATCTTGCCGTCACGCACCAGCATATCTGCACGCTCTAGACGCCCGGTATTTTTGCTGCTGCCCGTCCAAATGGTCGCGTTCTGAATCAGCACGGTTGCCGGTTTACCCGGCGGCGCCACACCATACGCCCCAAACGGATAGGTTGCGGTGAGGGCCGGTATTGGCTCCTCCGGCCGCACACGTGGTGCCGGCTCTTTATATGCAGCGATACGCGTTGCCGTCCACGTCGTCTGCGTCCCATTGGCGGCCTCTGCCGTGCCGCGCAGGGTATTGTTGCCCTCACCCAAGGCTTCGGCAACGATGGTGAGTTTGTCACCTGGCGGGGGCGGGGGCGGGGGCGGGGCTAGTGTTGGCTCAGCCGACGCTGGCGCAGCATTGGATGGCGCTGGGGCTCTCCTACATGGAAGTGCAATGATGACCTGCCGCGCGCGGGTGGCGATGTCACAGCTCAGACCGTCAAGGGTTAAGGTTGGGCGGGCGCGCGAACCGGCCACCTTTAACTCTGCCATCTTGCCCGCCACCACGCCGCTCCATGTGCCGCGTGCATCAAAGCGTTGATAGGCCTCACTGACGTGTGGTTTGCCATCGACAAAATTGACTTCCACTTCCGCGCTGTCGCTAGTGAAAAGATCGCCACTTGCCACGGTGATGTTGGCGAGCTTGCCAACTTCCAATGTGCCGATGGTGTTGGCACCGACCATCAAGGCTGGCACGGTGGTAAGTGCGGCGAGTGCGGCATCAACGGGCAGACCGCGTTTTATGGCCAAACGCAATTGCGGCAAGAACTCTTTGGTGTCACGCATCCATCGCGCCGTCACCGCGAAGGCCACGCCGTTGCGGTAGAGATAGGCTAGGTTTGACGGTGCCTGCTCCCAATGCTGCAAGTTATCGAGCGGCACATCGATGGCAGTATCCGGATTGTCAATTTCAGGCGGGGTGGGAAAATTGAGCGGCACCACCATCGGCATATTCAACGTTTTGAGTTGTGCGGCGCGACGATATTCGTAGCCATTACCGACAATAGCCGCGCGCAAGTTGAACTCATCGCGAATTTTTGCCACGCGTTGGTAGTCTTGTTCGTTCTCCGCTTGATAAAACAGCGTTTGTTTGCCGCGCACCACGGTGTCGAGCGCCTCCAGCGCCGCATTAGTTTCCAAGCGTTCACCACTTTTGCCGCTGCCGCTGTACCAACGCGCGTCGTAGAGAGACTGTCGGGCGAGCGCAATGGCACCCATCATGGAATTGGGATAACTCACATCTGCACGAAACGCGCGTTCATAGTCGAACCCGGCGTGCTGCGCCACACGCGCTTGCAGCACCTGCGATTTGGCGTCAACGCCATCCAGCAACTGTACCAATGCGCTCTGTCCGCGAAACACGCCAACGGCGGGCGCGGCCAGTACGGTGGTGAAGCCTTGCTCGCGTGCCGCCTTCATGTCATCGGCTTTCATGTCCACCATCGTGGCAACATCAAGACCGGCGCGAACCGAACGGTCCTGCGCGCTAATCGCGTTGCGCGCTGCCGCCGTAGATGCGGCAACCGGTGCAGTAGCGGGTGCAGCAGCGCCGGGCGGGCGCATCCACGGCGGCAGCGTGGGTTGTGCAGGCCGCATGCTAGTAGGAACGCCGACCAAGCTGGCCAGATCGATGAAGCCCGCATAGACGCTGCGTCCTTCGAGCTTCCATAGCCGTGCACCGTTCGGTATTGCCACATCTGCGCCGACTGCGGTGATACGGCCGTCGCGCATCACCAGCGTGCCGTTTTCGATCACCTTGCCGGGCGCCACAACGATGCGCGCACCGGTAATCGCATGCCAACGCGGCGTGTTGTCACGCAGCCCTTCGAGACGATTGGCGCTCACCTGTGCATAGGCGGAAGTGGCGGGCAACGCCAAGCCGAACATCACGCCAGCCAATGTGCTGCCGGTTCGGCCAAACAACATCGCACCGACTCGCTTCAGAGGTGTATTGGGCTGCGTTATGGGAGTCAGAAAACGACGCGATTGTCGTGTCGTTTGTTCGAAAACATTCCGCATTTGCTTCTCCTGTGACTTGAACCGTCGTCGGCGTTTTTTCTTGTTCTTGCCGACGTCTTTTTTGTGAAAAATCACTGTATCACGCAAAAAACAGCGCTCAGCAATTAGTGATCGACTTCTTGAGAAAGCTCAAGAATAAGGGCTCACCGCGATTGCAATCACGCCGAGTTTGTGGGGTGGCAACACCAAAGAGCAACAAAAGCAGGCAACGGGAAAAGGCATAGACACGACGAAGAGAAGGTGAACAAAATTTTGCTTCGTTTCGCAGGCATTGCGAACGCTAACGAAAGCGCGCGCGCGGTCATTTGAAATATCCGAGCTTTTGTTGACGCGGTAGTTTCTTCACCGCCGCTTCGGCGCGGGAGGCGCTCGCACGATCGGTGTACTCGCGTATCGCCAAAACACGCAGCGGTGGATAAGAGCGTGTGTAACGTGCACCCACGCCAGCCAAATGTTCGTTGAAGCGCCGCTCAAGGTCGGTGGTAATGCCGGTGTAGAAGGTGCTCTCGCTATTGGCTGCTTGACACTCAAGAAGATACAAAATCCAGCAAGGGCGGGCTTCTTCAAGCATTTTGGTTTGAAAAAGCCCGTGGATAGATGGTTCTTATCACAAGAAAACCGTTACAGACTTGTTTCGCGGTGATAGCCGATGACACGTTCGACTTCATTTTTAGCGCCGAGGATCAAAGCCCGCACGCCGCTGCGATGCGCCAGGCTGAAGAAAATCTTGTTCGGTTGCTGTCGTTACACCTTCGGGGCACTTCAGCATCGGGAAAATGGTGCCGACACTGGTATTCATGTCGATATTTGACGACCCGTCGAGTGGGTCGAGCAGCAACAAACATTCGCCTTTCGGAAAGCGGTGCGGGATGGGGTGCGGCCCCTCCATTTCCGCAGACGCCATGGCGGCATGGATGGCCGTCCCACTCGTTGGCCTCCAATAAAATTTTATCGGCAATCACGTCGAGCTTTTTTTTCGCACTTCGCTTTTCACGTTCGCCCTGACGTTGCCTGAACCCGCACCACCCAAAACGCCGGCCAGCGCGCCCTTGCCAGCTGTTATCGACATGGCCTTGATCGAACGCGCAACAACCTCAATGAGCAATCTGCGGTCGGCAGGCACCGCTTTATGGTTGTATTGTTCGTCGATCAGAAAACGGGTCAGCATGATTCGTTTCATGGGCTCCTACTGGGTGAGTAGACGAAAGCGCGCTTCCAATCTCGCGACATCGTCGCGCAGCGTTTCGTTGTCGCGTGCCAATTGTTCTAGTTGGTGTCTGGTGATGAAGGCTTCTCGCTCATGCACCAAATATTCAGCCACATTTTCGGTGAAGCGCTGACCGGCGTCATTACCCCACTGGGCGATGGATTTGGTCGTGCCAATGACGCGGTGCGAGACGATGTCGCCCAGCCTGCCGCCGCCCAATAGCTGACTTAAGTCTTCTTCGACATCCCACTCAACACCGCGTGCAACGGTAGACAACACGTGCGCCAACTCGCTGTCGCCTTCGAAGGCAACTTCGTGAAATGCCGCGACGTCTTTGCGCAGTAATCTAGGCAGCGCCGTGAGCGGAATACGGAAAATGACACTTGCCGCCGCGGTCAAGTCAGGCGCGCCATCGCCGATTGCCTCGACCGCGCCAAAAGGCGTAATGCGCAGCGCAACGGCGAGCGGCCCAACATGGACGGCGACTCGTGCGAATGCGTGTGAGGCGAGCCGTTCGCGCGCCAGCGGGTAATCCGACAATACGCGGTTGATGAGTTTTGCTGCCGCAAGATTGGCGGCGGTGAGGGATAGTTGAGTCACGTCGCCATTATGACAAAGGCGCCGTTCGATTGAACGGCGCCTTAGGGTAATTCCTTAGGGTAATTCCTTACGCTAGTTCCTTACGGTGGTTCTTTTGGGGTGGTTCTTTATAGTGCTTCAGCACCCGGTACTAAAGCAACCGGTCATTAAGTAACCAGTGGTCGGCTACCTCGTGGTTCGCTAGCCGAGCTGCTGAATGCCAGACAATCGCCACGTTGACTGTTCGTCCGACAGGTCTTTTGATACGTGCCAGACTTCATCAAAGCCTTCGGCTTGACCGTCATCTTCGCGGATAACGCCGGTGTAACGCACACTTGCCACCGCGCGGTTATTTTCGATTACAACTTCAATTACCCTCGCGTCAACCGACACCACTTCCGTTTTCTGTGTGGCAGTTCCACGTTCCTGAATCTGCAAGGCAAGCTCGCCATACATTTCCGGGGAGGCAAATTCCCGAATGTCGTTGAGGTCTTTCGCGTCGTTTGCGGCTTGTAGGCGAATGAAAGCGGCCTTCGAGTTGCGCTCGAACGGTACAACATCAAAATCTGCGGGAATGCGCGGCTTGGCCGTCGCTTCGTTGATGACTTCGGCCGAGGCATTGGCAGTAGACAAACGGCTACCGATTTCAGGTGTTACGAAACGGTCGGTGGTCGCTGCGGGGGTCGCAGGCGTTACGGCTGGCGATGGCTCTTGACTGTAGGGCGCACCGGCTCCCGCGTACTGGCTGTTGCCTGCCATTGGCGAATTCAAACCACCCATCTCTGCGGCTTTTTTGCGCATAAACATGCGTACCAGCATGAAGGCGGCAAACGCCAAACCGATCACGAGCAGGATGTCAAAGAATTTCAGGCCGTCAAATGCACCGCCCATGAACATCGCGGCGAGTAATCCGCCGGCGGCTAAGCCGGCCAATGGGCCAAGCCACTTGCTCGCGCCGGAAGCAGCTGCAGGTGCGGCAGCAGCGGCGGCAGGCGCTGCGCCTGTAGCAGGTGCGGCCGCCGAGGCGGGCTTTGGTGGTGGCGGGGTGGCGTCGCGCTGGATTGGTTCTTTTTGCATGCCAGTGGGTTTACCCCCGCCCAGGCGCTGCTTGGCATCGGCATCTGACATGTGGCCGAACGAGACGAGTGTAAAGAGACTGAAGATGACTGTGGCCAGAAATGATTTCATGGCATTCCCCGAAAAATGGTAAGTGGTTTGTGGGTGCGGATTAGCCGACAAGTATGCGACAAGTGCACAGAGAACGTACAAAAAATGTGAAAAGCGCTTACGAGAGCGCGCACGAAAGAGCGTACGAAAAACAGACACCGCCATTACGACCGCGGTTGGACAAAAAAATTCCCTAGTAGGCCGCCGCTGGCGATCTTTTGCCGTTGTTTTGTTGTCCTTGGTTGTCTTCGCCGTCGTGTGTCGTCGTCTTCGTGTGTCGTTGTCTTTGTCGTCGTCGTCTATCGTCACCTGCGTCGCCCGCGTCGCTGTATTAGCGGCTTAGCTTATATCCACGATGTAAGGCCACCACGCCGGCCGTCAAATTCCAATACTCGACGCTCGATAAGCCCGCTGTCTGCATCATGGTTTTGAGCGTTTCTTGGTCAGGATGCACGCGAATCGACTCCGCTAAATACCGATAACTCGCCTCATCTTTGGCAACCCACTTGCCGATCTTTGGCAGTAGCCCGAAAGAATAAGCGTCATAAGCCTTTTCCAGCGACTTATGGACTTTGGAAAATTCGAGCACAAACAACCGGCCGCCGGGCTTCAGAACCCGGGTCATTTCCGCGAGCGCAACATCTTTGTGTGTCATGTTGCGCAACCCAAACGCAACCGTCACGATATCAAATGATTCGCTCGCAAACGGCAGCTTCTCGGCGTCAGCCAACGCATTGGGCGTCACTAAGCCTTCATTGGCCAAACGATCGCGGCCAACCTTCAGCATCGCCTCATTAATATCGGTTTGCCAAACGTTGGCCGCGCCCGCGCGCTTGGCGAAAGCTTGCGCCAAATCGGCCGTGCCGGAAGCGACATCCAACACGGTTTCACCGGGTTGAACGTTGGCTAGATCTAGCGTGAATTTTTTCCATACGCGATGTAAGCCGCCCGACATCAAATCGTTCATAACGTCGTAGCTAGGCGCGACAGAGCGGAACACCTCGCGCACCTTGTCGACCTTTTCGCCTTCGCCAACTTTTTGAAAACCAAAATGTGTTTCAGTCATTTTTTATCCAGAATCGTTTTTCACTGTAAGCCGCGACATGCTCAATCTTCCACGCGCTTGCCGTATCGCGGCGGACTAGCTGATAGGTCGTGTTAAAGACTTGCGGGGGTTGCTGCGCGCGGTGAATGCTCCACTCGAGTTCGACAACATAAAAGTTTTCACTTTGCAGAATGGCCGCCCGTTCTTGATACTCTGTTCTGACAAAACCGGAATCGCGATAAATTTTGCACAGTTTTTCATTGTTGGCGATTAATGATTCTGCGTCGGTAAACAGCCCCGGGCTCGCCGCGTTCGATATCATGGACGGCACTTGGTAGAACGCCGACACGGCTCGCCCATCAAGCCGATTAAAGGCGTCACGGTAGGCATCGAGGAATTCACGAACATCGCCCGGCATGGAGGTACTGTTACCCAACGTATTTATCCACCGCTGTTATCCACCGCTGTGGACCAGCACTTCTAACCACCGTCGTTAATCACGACCCGCCTCGGCGCGTTCGAGCCGGCTCATGTAGTGGCGCCAATAGTCGTGCTGATTGACGCCGAGATCATGCAGGTATTCCCACGAGTAAAGCCCGGTATTGTGCCCATCGGAAAAGGTGGGTTTAATCGCATACGAGCCGACTGGCTCGATGTTGGTAATGTTGACTTCTCGTTTGCCGACTTGTAAGACCTCTTGGCCGGGGCCGTGGCCACGAACTTCTGCTGACGGCGAATGTACGCGCAAAAATTCGCAGGTGAGGCGAAAACGGCTGCCGTCGTCAAACGCAATTTCAAGTTCTCGGGACTTCTGGTGGAGCGTAATTTCGGTTGGGCGGGGTTCGGCCATGGGTTAGATATCGCGATCAGCGTAGACAGGCCCACATTGTATCGTGCGGCTAGTTTGGTGGCCCCAAATTCGCCGGCCCCAAATCCGCTACACCACCAACGCGCGCTGACACTGTCACATAAAGTTCACAAACCTGAAATATCATGGGGCAGCTAGAAGATGGCTGAAATAAAACAGACGAAACAGACTTTCCCCGCTTCACTCCATCAGAACTCGAGCCGCAAACATGAACCCCACCATCCTCGTCGTTGAAGACGAACCAGCCATCCAGGATCTCATTCAGATCAATCTTGAAATGGGCGGGTATCGCGTTTTGGTCACACCGTCGGCCGAAGGTGCGCTAAAAATTGTCCAGCACGAGCTGCCGGACTTAGCCTTGCTTGATTGGATGCTGCCCGGCATGAGTGGTGTGGAGCTTACCCGCAAGTTACGTAGCGATAGCCGCACCAAATCGCTGCCGGTCATTTTGCTGACGGCGCGCGGCGAGGAAGAAGACAAATTGCGCGGGCTCGAAACCGGCGCTGACGACTACATGGTCAAGCCATTTTCGCTTAAGGAACTCGAAGCACGCATTAAGGCGTTGTTGCGTCGGCGCGCACCGGAGCTGACTGAAGACACAATCGAGTACCACGGCTTAAAGCTCGATCCGGCTTCGCACAAGGTCACCGGCAACACGCAAACACTGACCATGGGGCCGACCGAGTTTCGCTTGCTGCATTTCTTCATGACCCATTTAGAGCGGGTGTATTCGCGGACACAGTTGCTCGATTTTGTGTGGGGTGACCATGTGTTTATTGAAGAACGAACCGTCGATGTTCACATTCGTCGCCTGCGTTCGGCGCTCACGCCATCCAGTCATGACAACTTTGTGCACACGGTTCGCGGCAGCGGTTACCGTTTCGCCCGCGACGAGTAGCCCTGTACTGTAGCTTTAGGCTGACGCATCGGACTGCATCATCGTACTTTGGCACGGCTTGACTCGCGCGGCGTAATATATCGGCGCAAGCCATTTCCGACCTAGCCATCTTCGAGTCTGCCAGCCGAACCCTCCGTATGACCTACGCGTACAAACACCTCTTGACGGCCTCGCTGCGCATTGCGCTACTTGCGGCGCTGGGCGGGTTGTTAGGTGGGCTGATGTTTGGTTGGACTGCCATGTTTGTGGTAACGACCGCAATCGTGTTCGGCGGGTTTGCGTATCACGCGTGGAAATTATCGCAGTTGCACATCTGGCTGGGGAGTGAGTTGCGCGCTGCGGATCTGCCGGATGGATTTGGCATTTGGGGCGATGTCTTGTCTGATCTTTACCGCCTCATTCGCCAGCAGCGCACCGAGCAGCAGGCGCTGACCAATTCCCTCGCACGCTTTCAGCAAGCGGCGACCGCGCTGCCGGATGGTGCCGTGATGCTCGACAACGAAAACAGTATTGTTTGGTGCAACCCCGCCGCCGAAATACATTGGAATATTTCGCTCACAAACGACCGGATGCAGACCATTACCTATATTGTCCGCACACCTGAATTTATCGCGTTCCTCGCGGCAAGAAATCTGGGCGAGTCACTGACGCTGAAATTCAGCCAGCCGTTCGGGGCCAACAGCAGTCGCGAGGTCTCACTCGCCGTGCAGCTGGTTGGGTTTGGCGAGGAACAAACCCTGCTGCTATCGCGGGATATCTCCGAGCGCGAACGTCTTGAACGTATGCGCACTGACTTTGTGGCCAACGTGTCTCACGAATTGCGTACGCCGCTCACCGTCATGGCGGGATTTTTAGAAACGATGCACGAGACGGATATCGCCAGCGGCGCAAAACCAGAGTTGCTCAAGCGGTCACTCAACCATATGTCACAACAAACTGAGCGCATGCAGCGCTTGGTCGACGATTTGCTGGCGTTATCAAGACTCGAAGACGCGCAAAACAAACTTGCCGAATCGGTGATCGATATGCAGGGTCTGGTGCAGGCCTCCGTTAACGACGCAGGCGTGATGTCAGGCGGCCGCCATAAAATCACCACCGCGTTGGCGCCGGTATGGTTGATGGGCAACCGTGATGAGGTTTCCAGCCTCGTCTCGAATTTGGTGTCGAACGCGATTCGCTACACGCCCGATAGCGGCACGGTGAATGTTGGCTTAGAAATGCTGCCCGCGGTGGAGGGCCAATCCGGTGGCGACCTCGTCTTTAGCGTCAGCGATACCGGTGAAGGTATTGCGGCCGACCATCTGCCGCGCCTCACCGAGCGTTTCTACCGAGTCGATCGCGGGCGCTCCCGCGCCTCCGGGGGTACCGGTTTGGGCCTCGCCATCGTCAAGCATGTGCTGGGTCGGCACGGCGGGCGACTTGAAATTCAAAGCTCCCAAGGCTCGGAGGACCACGGCTCAACCTTCCGCGCGATTTTCCCGGCCAGCCGCGCC
>JACMOJ010000466.1 GCA_014378085.1 Burkholderiales bacterium
CTTGGAAATTTTCACGCACGTTGGCCAACGAGATTGCGACACCACTGCGACCCGCACGACCGGTACGGCCAATACGATGGACATAATCTTCGGCCTGACGCGGCAAATCAAAGTTGATCACGTGTGAAATGCCTTGTACGTCGATGCCGCGTGCGGCAACGTCGGTGGCAACCAACACACGCAGACGGCCACGTTTTAAGTTTTCGAGCGTGCGGGTACGGGCGGCTTGCTTCATGTCGCCGTGTAATGCACCAGCCGCATGGCCTTGGTTGATCAGGTCGAGCGCTAAATCATCGGCCGCGCGTTTGGTCGAGGTGAAGACGATGGCTTGCTGAACTTCGGTATCACGCAGAAGATGGTCCAACAAACGGTTTTTGTGTGAAAGGTCATCTGCATAAAGCAAACGCTGTTCGATGTTCTCGTGGCGTGTTTTGTGACCGGATACGTCGATGCGCACCGGGTTTTTCATCATGTTGCCGGCCATCGCGGTGATGCTATTGTCGAGTGTGGCCGAGAACAACAACGTTTGGCGATCGGACGGCACTTTGGCCACAACGGCATCGATGTCATCCTTAAAGCCCATGTCCAGCATACGGTCGGCTTCGTCAAACACCAGCATCTGGACGCGTGACAAATCGACGCGGCCGGATTGCATTTGATCAAGAAGGCGGCCCGGCGTGGCGACAAGAATATCGACACCCATTTTTAACAAGCGGTTTTGCAATGGATACGGCATGCCGCCAACGATGGAAACGGTGCGAACACGTTTCATCTTGCGGCCGTAGGTTTCGGTCGCCTTGGTCACTTGCACAGCCAGTTCACGGGTTGGTGTCAACACAAGAACACGCGGACCATTGCCGGCAACCTTGTGTGGTTCGGCGAGCAATTGCAGCGCTGGCAGCATGAACGCTGCGGTTTTGCCGCTACCGGTTTGTGCGGAGACCAGCACGTCGCTGCCAGACAGGACTTCCGGGATGGCGCGCATTTGCACGTCGGTCGGATCGGTATAACCAGTCAGGGCGATGGCTTCGAGGAGGGCTTTGTTTAAGCCGAGTGTTTCAAATTTCATGTTCAACTTTCAATCGTGATGATCGCTCGCACTGTTGGTGACAAAGCACCAGTGGCGAGGGGCATCGTTACGCGATTCGCATCGCTGCAAATCGCAAAAAACGGCACAGCAAATACCAGCGGTCTCCAGAAGGAGTCACGAAGGATCACGATTGAATGAGGCTAATCGCGGTTGATGCGCCAACATCGGCACCAACCTATATGCGATTCGAGAGGGGCAGCGTCTGAACTGAAACGCAGCCCAAAAAGAGAAAAGCGGGGCGGGGGACGATGAACGTAGGTGCTACAAAATACCAAATTACCAAAACCGTGCTGCACATTTGCTTAGGGTTACGGCTGCGCCGCAGTGGACGGACGCTTGCCACAACTCAGCGACGCCTTCCACAACACAGCGCGCATTCTACGGGTAAGCCGACTTAAATGCCAGCAAAAACTTGTGAATTTTCAGACAGATAGCGTTTCTTGTGGATGCGGAATGCAGGAAAAACCGATAACACCTTTACAGACGGGCATCTTCAGGCAGTTGTCCCTCAAATACGCCGTCTTTCCTTGTGGTTTGTTTTTTGCGATTACACACCATGCGGTCGTGAAGATAGGTAATTTTCACGCTGGCGGTTTTTTCAAACCACGCTGGAAAAAACGCGTGCACCAACGCCGCGAACGCGGCACCGAACAAGGCACCGGCAAAGCTCAGCGCCACGGCCATGTGCTGCCAATAGGTTTCGCCGACAGTTTCGGGGTGGGCTGTGAAAAATTTGTTCATCGCGAAGCTCCTTGCAACACATCTGTTGAATGGCGAGAAGTGTAGCGAAAGGGTGATGGAAAGAGCTTGCAGTTATTGTCACTAGATTGCAGTATTGGAGAATAATTTACTTAAAAATAGCCGAATATGGAAAAACTAATGCTAGATGCCTTTGATAAGCGCATTCTTCATGCTTTGCAGAAGAACGCGCTGTTGAGCCTAGCCGAGCTCGCGGCGGAGGCGAAGTTATCCGCCACACCCACGTGGCGGCGCGTACAGCGGCTAGAGGCGGCGGGTGTCATCGAGCGGCGCGTCGCGTTACTCAACGCGAAAAAAATCAATCTAGGCGTCACGGTGTTTGTCGGTATCAAAACTAACCAGCACAATCAGGCGTGGCTTGATTGCTTTGCCGCGGCAGTGGCGGAGATCGCCGAGATTGTCGAGGTCTATCGCATGAGTGGCGACATCGACTATCTGTTGCGGGTAGTAGTGCCGGATATTGCTGGGTACGACGCGGTATATCGTCGACTGATTAAGTCGATCGAGTTGTTCGACGTAAGTTCGAGTTTTGCGATGGAGCAAATGAAATTCACCACCGCACTGCCGCTCGACTACGTTTAGGCTGCAAATTAGGGCAACCGGTGAGGCAACCGCTGGTGCCACCGCTGGACGACGTTTCGACCTACGCTTAGTACTTTTTTCCGCCGTGATATTGCGGTCGTAGTGACCGATGATTGCTTATTGAGCGGCATAATCTATTTTGCTATGTTGCCTGTTTCACCTCGATGGTTCGCAAATGCTGATGTTTCAATCCAGATTCAAACGTAACCTCGCCCTGACGGTTAGCGCAGCCATTGTGCTCGCCGCGTGTGCGCCGCTGAATCGTGTGCCGGATGCCGCCACGGCTGCAAACGCAACAAAGGCAACACCTGTCCCGGCCAACGCTGC
>JACMOJ010000467.1 GCA_014378085.1 Burkholderiales bacterium
CGCTTTCGACTATATGCGTATAGGCGCGCATGATCTCGGCCGTTTCGCAATGCAGGCTCAAAGAAATCTTGTCGGCATGTTGCGGAAACGTCTCACGCGCCCGCTGCACGCCGCGCATGATGAACTCAAAGTGCGCGATGTCGTAGCGATCGCCTGGCGGCGTCATCAGGAATTTGCTCTGATCATTTGAAGCGCCGTGCAAGCCGTGGCCACCGTAAAACATGAAAATCTTGAAACTGGTCACACCCAGTTGTTCGACACAGTAGTCGATCTCGTCAATGTGCGAAGACATGATCGGTGCCAGATGGTAGGCGTAATCGACATGGAAATTACCCGCCGACAGTTCCAGAACTTCGGGAAAGAAATCGCGGTAGGAACCGGTCTTGTTAAGGTAGTACTGCCCGGTGCGCATGTAATTTAGACTGGTGGTCACGCCACCCATTGCAGCGGCGCGGCTCTCGGTGATCGCGTCTTCATTCAATATCGAATAAATGCCGGTGTGCATATGGGCATCAACCACGCCGGGGAAGAGCAACTGGCCTTTGGCGTCGATCACTTCTTTCGCTTGCGCGGCGTCGATTATCGCCGCGATCGCCGCGATCTTTCCATCTTTTATCGCAATGGCTCGCGGCGATGGCGCGTCGTGGGCGGGGTCGACAACGTTGGCGTTGAGAATAACTAGGTCAAACGGAGGTGTGCTCATTGATGCTCCTGATATACAAACTTCTGAGTCTTAATCATCGAATACTATGCGCGCCGCGAAAACCACCACGCATTGTGGGTCAACGCCTCATTTTCAATCAGCACGCGCCGCCGTCTGAACCGTGCGATGGAAGAGTCCCCCATGCGCGAAGCCCCTAACCCGGAGTGTTTGAACGCTTGCTTCTCGCCGTCGTGAACAATGGCCGTCAACGCGGCATCGTTCACACTCACGGCGCCGCACTCCATCTTTGCCGCCACAGCAAGTGCCTGTTCGCGCGACCCAAATACCGCGCCGGACAAGCCGAATTCCGTGCCGTTCGCCAATGCCAGCGCATGTTTGGCATCACCGCAGCGCATCACCGGCAACACCGGGCCGAACGTTTCCTCACTCATGATGCGCATGTCGGGCGTGACATCGACCAACACCGTTGGCTGGCACCAAAGTCCTCCACCGAGAGACACTACTTCCCCGCCGACGAGTGCCCTTGCGCCGCGCGCGATTGCCTCATCGAGTTGGCCTGAAATTAGATTCGCCTGCCGCGCCGCAATCATCGGGCCGATTTCGCCTTCATCAACATCGGGCCACGCGAGGCGCAGTTGTTTTACTTCCGCCACGAGCGCCTCGACGAATTCGGGATATACGCGCGCTTCAACGATCACGCGTTCAATTGACAGGCAGGATTGCCCCGCATTGGCAAGGCCCCCCCAGGCAATCGCACGCGCCGCGCGCGGAATATCGGCACCATCGAGCACAATCGCGGCATCCTTGCCGCCTAGCTCAAGGAACACCGGAATCAAACGCTCCGCGCAATGGCGCGCGATTACACGCCCAGTGGCGACACTGCCGGTAAAGCACACCGCATCGGCAACATCAATCATCGCGGCACCGGTGTTCGCGTCGCCTTGAACAAAACGCAGCACGCGCTGCAATTCAGGCACTGCCTCGATGGTTTTACGCAACGGTTCGACAAATCGCGGCGTGAGTTCACTGGGTTTCACCATCAATGTGCAACCGGCCGCCAACGCGGGCACCGCATCGATCAATGCCAGCAACAGCGGAAAATTCCACGGACTTATAACAGCAACCAATCCAAGCGGCACGCTCGACGGCGTCATCGTCATCGGCTTGACTATGCTTTCGCGCGTGGATGGCTCAGCAAGCAGGGCAGGGCTGCGATCAATCCAGCGCGAGAGTCCAGCCAGCGCCGCATCAAATTCCATCAGCGATTCGCGTTTGCGACCGGTGTCGTGAATCAGCGCGGCGATCAACTCTTCGCGCGCGCTGCGCAACTGGTCTCGCCATGCGCCGAGCACGGTTGAACGAACTTCGGGCGAAACTGCCGACCACTCTGCCGAGGCACCACGAAGCTGGGTTGCGATCTCATTGATTTCAACCGGTGACAAAATCGGAAACGTATAGTCGTTCTCGCCGGTACGTGGATTGCGCACCGAAAACAAATTGCTCATGAGCACTTCATCCGATCAGCCAGACCTTGGATTGATTTAGCGATCGCGGCGTGAAATCCTGCGCGGGTTGGTTTGCTGTCACGCAGCAGATTAGCCGGATACATGGGCTGTTGATAGGTGCTGGCGAATGGTTCGGTGCGCAATCGCGCGAGGTAATTGTCCATGCCGACTCGTTGGCGTTGATGGCGCACGCGCGCCGGGTCAATCTCGCTACAGGCCACCATTGATTCACCGGTGCTCGCCTCGGCCAATACGCGGCCCTCGTAATCGATCACGATTGATCCGCCATCGGTGGATTCAGCCGGAATGCCGGCACCGGCGATGCCGGCGCTATTGGCCGACACCACATACGCCAAATTCTCAAGCGCGCGTGCGCGTTTGGCGATTCCTTTCTTGGTTAACTGCGGGCTGCCGGTTTCGCTGCTGGAATGCAGCAGAATTTCCGCGCCGCGCAGGCACAGCGCGCGCGCTACTTCCGGAAATAATATTTCCTCCGAAGCCACACAGGCCAATCGGCCCAGCGGCGTGTCAGCCACCGGGAACGCGGCTTCAATGCCGTACAGATCGAGAAAGCGATCCCACACATCATGCGGCGTGGCGGTGTACATGGAAATCAAGCGTCGATAGACGAGAATGCGATCGCCGGTGGGCGCAATGATGAAGCTGATCTGAAAAAATAAATCGGCAAAGGCGGGATCAATTTCGTAAGCGTTGCCGGAAAGGTAAATATCGTTTTGTTGTGCAAGTTTTCCCAATGCCTCATATTCGCGCCCGTTCGGAACAAGGCATGCGCGCGCCGGCCAGGTCGGCAAATCGGGGCCGATCGGATAGCTGGTCAGAAAATATTCCGGTAAAACAACGAGCTTCAGGTCGTCGCCGACAAACGCTTTACTGGCCACAATCTGGCGACCGATGCGTTCGATAGTCGCGAGCATTCGGGCGCGGCATTCGGTAGGCTCTGAGAGGGCATTTATGGCATCGCAACGCGTCTGCAGTGCCAATGCCCGGTACGGGCCGATGAGTGTGGTCATGAGTCTGATCCGGCAACCGTCGGCAGGCCATCTAGCAGCAACACTTGCGCATCACATATGCCTTCACGCAGTTTCTTTATTTCACCGTATTCCGCCGAGTGCCAATAAGCCAGCGCAGCTTCGCGCGTGGGCCACTCAGAGATCACCATTTTGCCAGTTGGCCATGAACCTTCCAGCGTCTCGCGCGCACCCGCGATGGCAAGATAGCGCCCGCCGCATTGTTTGACCAATGCCGCATTGGTGCGCCCGTACTCGGCGAACTTCGCTGGGTCTTTGATGTCGGCGTTGATGATCATGTAAGCGGGCATCGTCATTACTCCGGGTGGTTGAAAGATTTGGCGGCGAAGGCGTCGGCTGCGGCGCGAAAATCCGGCGCATTAAATGCGGCTGCAAAGATGCGCCGGGTTTCGTCGTCATCGTCAACAGTGCCGTCGCGAATTTTCAACAAGCTGGTCTTGATCCCGCGTTGGCTATAACCAGACAACCCCGCGATTTCGGTGAGCATGGCTTCCAGCGTGGCGGGCAGGTCCGCATCGTCAATTATTTTCGTGACCAACCCCCAAGTTGCGGCCGTCGCAGAATCAATTTCGCGAGCGAGCAACAGCAGTTCGCGCGTCCGGGCCGGGCCGATCAATTGCGAGATGCGCAGGCAATCTATCAGACGATAAGTCAATCCCAGGCGTGCGGGCGTCACGGCAAAGCGCGCGGTATTGGACGCAATGCGAAAATCGGCACCGACGGCCAGTGCCGTGCCGCCACCAAAACAACTGCCACGGATTACCGCGATGGTCGGTTGCGGTAACGCGGCCCAAGCATCGATTCCCGCCGCCACATGCAATTGGTTGGTGCGCATCCAATCAGCATCTTGAATCCGTGATCGAATTTCGTGGATATCGGCACCGGCGCAAAAGTGTTCACCATCTGCAGCCAATACCACTGCGCGTATCGATGCGTTCTTGGAAAGTTCGGCGCAAATCTCCGCGAGTGTTTGCCATGCGTAGTCATTTAGCGCATTGCGGCTTGCTGGTCGTGCGAGAGAGATACGTGCAACATCATCTGAAAGCGAGACGCGGATCGCAGAATCGGCGGGAATATTAGGCATTTTGGGATGATATGGGATTACGCGGCGCTGGAATACCGTTTGCGTTGCCAAGATAAGTTGTCCGGACAACTTAGCCTGGCAGAATTGTCGCCTTTTAGGAAGTGATGCCGGTGCTGAAGTTGGTTATTCCATTTCCCGATCGAAGGCAAATTCATTTTGAGATTAAGTCTCATGCGCGCGAGCCTTGGTTTCAATGATCGAAAGGTCACAGTCGTTCCCGAGTTTTGTCCGGGGATGACAGGCGTGTTGGTTTTAATTGAAAATGGGAGCCACAAGCACTGGCAACGCTCGTACTTGAATCCGCGATCGCAGCTCGAACTCCTCGTCAGTCATTGTGTCAACCCTGCGATATTCTTTAGTATCGAGGCCACAATAAGGATGCGCAATAAAAAGCCCAGAAAGCCGGGCTTTTTTAAAACGGGACAAATGCAGTTCTGATTAGTAGAAGCGATACCGGAAATCCACGCCATAGGTGCGTGGCACGTTGATATAGGCATCGGCAATCTGTAAACCGGGTATGTCGAAAGCGCCGGTAAAGTACCTCTTGTCGCCGAGATTCTTGCCCCATAGCGCCACCGCCCATTTTCCGCCTTTGGCTTCATAGCCCACGCGTGCGTCAACAAGCGTGTAAGCGCGGGTTTTGATAAGTTCAGAGGTAGCCAGATTCTGGTAGTGATCGCCTACGTGTTTGGCGTTCGCGTTGAATATAATGCTATCGCTGCCGACCGGCAGGCGATAGCTGGTGCCGAGTCCCCACTGCTGCTTGGGCGCCTGCTTCAGTTGTTTGCCCGCGAACGTCGCTGCGTTTGCCGCAGAGAAGTCTTTGTATTTGCCATCAATGGTCCCGATGTTGGCGCTGAACTGCCATTCTCGGGTGACCTGCGCAAGCACCTCCGCCTCAACGCCTTTCAGTGTCGCGCTCGATGCGTTTGTCAGCACTGAGGCACCGGTCGAATCAAATGCGGTGAGCTGCAAATCTTTGTAATCGTTCACGTAGTAATTGATATTGAAACGCAACCGCCCGTCAGCCAATGTCGTTTTGAGTCCAATTTCGTACGCAGTCACGGATTCTGGTTTGAGCGTTGTGAAGGCAGCGAGCGAACCCGCGCGCCCATTAAATCCGCCGCTTTTGAAACCGGTTGCTGCGGAAGCATAAGCAAGTACATCGCGGTCCAGTTGGCCGTCGATGGATACACGCCAGTCAGTCTTGCTCCACGAATCCTTCTTGTTCAGGCGGAAAGCTTCGATGCCGGTAGTGCGGATGGAGATAATCGATAATTCCTTTGTTTCTTTGCTGTAACGCAGCCCGCCGATGGCTTTCCAGACCGGATTGAAATTGAATTCCGCCTGTCCGTAGCCGGCAGAAGCATTGGTCTTCTGGTTGATGAAACTTGTGGAACCGGTTGCAAAAATATCTTGCCGTGTCGGTTGATCGTTTTTCTCATTAAAGAAAAACAGGCCACCGGTCCACTTCAGGGCTCCCGCGCCGGTAGAAACCAATTGTGTTTCATAGCTGTTCTGGCGTTGCTTCTGATCCTGAAAGAGATGAAAGCGCGTTGCGACCGAGCCATCAAGGTCAATGTAGAGCAAGTTGTCCATCTTGCGATACGCGAGAATGTTGCGCCAATCCATTCCACCCAGATCAGTGGTGGTGACAAAAGAAATACCGCTTTGATCCAAATTGTTGATCCCGTTTGGCAGATTGGTTTCGATGGTGAGCAAATTACCGTCGGCATTATTGACCGGGCGCCCGGCCGCCGCCGCCGCCGCAGGATCGAGAATCCCCGAGGCGTAAGTGGGGCCACTGCGTTGCTTCACGCTATCCAGCGTGAGGGTGGCGCGGGTCGCAGCGCCAAAATTCATCGCAAAGCTGGCGCGCGCGCCGTAGACCTGCTCGTCGTTAACCTTGCCGCCGTTGGTAAGGTCGGTGAGATAGCCGTCGCGATTCTTCGACATGACGGCAAATGTGGCATCAACACTCTCGCCCAATTTCGCGCCGATACTCGCGCGGATATCCTGTCGGCCGAGATTGCCGATGCGGCCATCGATCTCGAATTTTTCGTTACCTGTCGGTTTGACCGTCACATAGCGAATCGCGCCTCCGGTCGCGTTGCGACCATACAGTGTGCCTTGCGGGCCACGCAACACTTCGATGCGTTGTACGTCAAACAAATCGAACATTGCACCGGTCTGGCGCGGAATATATACATCATCGATGTAAATGGCGACCGAAGGATCGGCAGAAAACAGCGACTCATCGGTACCGACGCCCCTCATGAAAATCTTCGCGCCGCTGGAGGTGCCGGTGTTAGGCTCAATCACCATGTTGGGGACATCAAACTTCAGGTCTTCCAGACGCCGTACCTGCTTTTGCTCGATTTCCTTCGCACTGAGGGTGGTAATCGAAATCGGCACCTTTTGCATTTCTTCGTCGCGGCGCTGCGCACTGACAACCACCGTTTCGAGTTTGTCGGGGTCGGTACCGGACGCATCCTTGGCGGCTTGTGCAAATGCAGTCGGAGAAGCCACGGAAGAGATCGCTAGGGCGACGGCTAGGGAAAGCACCTTCTGGTTTGATGCAGACTGGAAATGCTTTTTCATGTGAATTCTCCATCAGAATAAATCGGCTTGCGCGCTATGCAAAGAGCATGGATGCGGGGTTTAGTTTGTTGCCGTACTCAAAATACCAGCCTTGATGCGATTTTTATTGGCCATGGAAATTTGTCCGGACAACTTTTAACAAGATAGACAATACATCCCCCAAGTGCAAGCGACATTAAGGACTGATCGACATGCATGTGTCTTTTTCGCAACAGGAAGGCCGTCTGCCACAGGCTACTGGTACGAAGAGTGGGGCGCAAAAAAAGCCCCGAAATTGGGGGCTTTCTTAGCAGCGGGCGCGATATGAAGAGCGATCATTGTTTGGTCATTTGAATCGATACTCAAAACCCAGGCGGGCGTAGCGACCACGCAAGTCGTATTGTGAGGTATCAAAGAAGCCGCTGGCTGCGTCAAACGAAGGCTGCCGGTCGCTGATATTCTGCACACTTGCAATCAAGCGCAAAGTCTTTAACGGTGAATAAGATATGAAAATATCCTGCGTGATCTGGGAATCAATCGTGCGCGTACCCGCCGCAGTCACATTTGGGTTTTTCTGGTCGTAATGACCAATGAAGTTGCTGTTCAAGGTAAAAGCCCACTCACCGAGATCCCAGTCGACACCTGCTTTGCTTCTGAATTTGGGCAACGCGCCGCGAGGACCACCGTTGGTTCCGGCGTATTGGACCAACTCGGCCCCAGCTGCGGGTGGTTGCTTGAAGCTCGACAGAAACGAAGTTGCGACACGAAAACTTAGCTTGCCAGCCGTCAATTCCTTCGGCACCGTGAATTTTGTCTCGGTATCAAAACCGGACACTTCGACTCTCGCAACGTTGTTATAACGGTCACGTATGGAAACGATGCCGCCACTGGCATCGCGGATGATGTCACCGGGGAACAGGGTCGGATTATTGACGATGAATTGGGCACCGTTGGGTGACACGAGATCCTTCTGAATAATTTTGTAATAGTCGACCGTAAAGCTCAAATCTTTGGTCGGCTCGAATACTAGTCCGACCGACGCCGAATTCGACTTCTCCGCTTTCAAATTCGGATTGCCCGTAAATACCTGGCTGACGATCACGTTTTGCGCAGCACCAGCAATCTGGATAAACGTGATCGAGGTAGCCTGAGAGTTTTCTGCCAGTGTTGGCGCACGGAAGCCTTTGCTTAACGAGGCTCTGACCAACAGCTCTTTGGTGAAAGTATATTTGGCGCCTACTTTCGGCGACACGGCGCTGCCAAAATCACTGTAATGGTCACCACGCGCGGCTAGTTGAAATTCCAGCGCTTTTGAAATTGGCAGGCTCAATTCCCCATACACGGCGCTTACGTTTCGGGAGCCGCTGGTCGCAGACGCAGCCGTGCCTAACAATTTTCCCGCGACAATTTTGGCGTCAGGCGTGTCATTTATTTTTTCTTTGCGGAAATCCAGGCCTACCGCAAGCCCTACCGGGCCACCTGCAAGCGTCGTCAGGGTCGTGCTGGCCTTGGCGTCGGCACTCGTGAGTTCTGACTTTGAGTTACGTTCGGTGCCGATACGGATCGCGTCTGTTTGTGCGGTTGTTGGCGCGAGAAAGTTATAGGTGTTGTTAGTTATGGCAGCAGCCAGCACACTTGCGTCGACCTGGTTACCCGTCGACTCCTTGATTTTGCTCTGGGAATTGCTCACCGCGGCTTCCCATTCCCAGGAGCCCGCTACACCACTTACACCCGCCATCACACGATATACGTCGGTGTCGAGCTTGATCGCACGCGGACCAACATCAAAAAATGTATAGCGTAACTGGACCGTGCGGTTGTACGGATTTGAGGCATTGCCGATCGGAAGCACAACCGAGAACAGTCGGCCGCCCAACGTCGTTGGGTTATAGACCTGCGTGAGTTGGGTCATCGTCTGTGGCTGGTTAATCCACTTACTTTGGTTGTTGGCAACAGAAACTTCGCCGAATCCGGTCAAATTGGCGTTGAGTTCAACTGTGCCGCGGGTAGTCAAGCCAATATTGCTTGCCTCCGGGTAAGCCGTGATGAACGGCGTCGTGGTGTGCGCGCAGAGCGTACCAGTGGTAAAAAATGGTGCGGCGAAAGGTGCTAATGTGACCTGGTAGCCATTGCCAAGACACTTGGCAAATGCGCCCCGTGCAACGCCGTTCAGAGACGGTGAGAATACATAAGTGCCGGCAGAGGAAGACAGGAAGGCATTGCCGCCGCCTGGAAAACGCGACAGATCGCCATCGCCCAGCCATTTACGCTCTGATAACAGCAATCGGTCCCGATGAAAGTAGTCGACAATGGCAAGCACGTTGTATTTATCCTTGGCCAGACTGCCAAAGCCGAACGACAGACTGGCATTCGCCTCGCCCAAGCCGCCTTCAGTTGAGCGACCGCCGCTCGCGCTGATCGTCGCACCTTGATAGTCCTTGCGCAAAATGAAGTTGACGACGCCAGCGATCGCGTCAGAGCCATAAATGGCTGATGCACCATCCTTAAGAATTTCGATACGCTCGATCGCTCCTTTCGGTATGGAGTTGATGTCCACAAACGTATCCTGGGTGCCCTTGGCAAATGCGTGGTTGGCCATGCGGCGACCGTTGATAAGTACCAGCGTCGATTTCTGCCCGAGTCCGCGCAGGGAAACGCCCGAGGCACCAGACTGATTGTTGATCGCCGATTCGCTGGTGCTGCCACCACTGTTTATGGTTAGGCTACGCAGATATTCGCCAACCGAGGGTGCAGCCGAGCGCTCGATGTCCTCGCGCGTGATGACCAGCACGGGCAATGGCCCCTCGGAATCAATTCGCTTGATGTTTGAACCCGTGACTTCGATTCTTTCCAGCTTCTGCGCATCCTGTGCGAAGGCTCCATGTGTGGCAAAAAGCACGCAGGGCATGAGTCCGATACATGCGAGGCGAAGAGTGAGCGCGTTATATTTAGGTGCCATAAAAATCCTCTCTACGTTGGTTTATGGTGATTTCGGTGGGGTGAAGTCTTGAGACGTCGACTCAATTGCGGCTCGGGGATAGCGCGCGACTTTAATGTTCGCGATCATGAAGAAAGGAAATATACATCGAATTTTTCACACTGTCCGGACAACTTTTGAGACAAAAAACACCGAACGGTTCGGCAGAGAATTCCTTCCGTCACACGTCATGTTCATGGTTGCCGACATGTTATTTCGCCTTCTTCTTTTCCATCACCTTCTTGAAATACGTCCACGAGGTTTCGTTCGGGCGCGCATCATCGAGCGGCGGTGCGTGGTTGTAAATTGGGTGATTCGTTGCGATTTCCTTCCTTATCCCTTCAGGTAATGCGTCATATCCACCGCGCATTTTTTTACCGCTGCCCGAGAAAATCATGTAGCCCTGACGGTCGCCCATTTTCATCCACGGCAGCAATTTTGAAATGCGTGTCCATGAGACAGTCGGGTAAGCCACGTTTTTCGAGGCATCGAGTAACTCATCCTTGTCGGCTATGAAATTGAAAATCTCCATCGCCTGATATGTGCCGCCCACATAGTCCTGATATTCGCCGGCTAGCGGATTGGCATAGAACAGCGGAATTTCATAGGTGTACATGAATTTGTCTTCAATTTGCTGCCCGCGGAATTTAGCCGCGCCGCGTTCTCCTCTTGCCCAGGAGATCGGCGCATTGACCGGGTCATTGGTGATATGGACGACATCAACTTCCTCGTCGGTCCACGGATTTTTCCACGTCCTCACGACTTCGTTCGTTTTGGGATCCAGGTAGAACAACACTTCACGCGTGACCAGACGGTAGCCGTAACCCTTGACCGGATCCGTAAAACCTTTCGAGGCGCGAACGTTCATGCCCCAGTAGTGAAACAGATGGCGATCTTTCTCGCCCGCGATGCGCGTGTAGACGTTGCCCTCCCAGTAATAGACCACCTCTTCGCCATCCTTAAGGCTCGATTGCAATTTACGGTCTGATTTAACGACATCGTCGGCGTTGTTCATGTCTAGCATCACGCGTGCCTGCGGTGTGGTCGGTGTGGTTGGACTATTTTCAGCGAAAGCGCTATTGCCAAGGCAAACCAGGGTGAGGGGAAATACCAACAGTTTTTTAAACATCATTGCGATCCTTTTGGGAGCTCTTAATTCTTGTGTGGCGTGCGCCACGATTAAAAAAAACTTGTGCCTAACGTTCGAATCCCCACTCAAATAACGTGACAGCGCGATTTGTTGAAGGTAATATTTGTCCGGACAACTTGAGGTAATGTAATGAATCAATCAAAAAAATGCAAGTCCCAGCCTCATCGTTTGCGGGCGATGATGTCGGCGAAAATCGCTTGGTCCTTTTTTAAGTCCTAGGAAGCAATGTGATCCTGAGAGCGGCGAAGTGTCCGGTCATCACGATTCCCTTGCTTGGCTTTAAGTGAGAACACCAATGATCGGCAAATTGAAATGAAAAAATACTGTTTAATCTGGAGTTGAAACTGCGCCTATGAGAGTGAGTCAACAATTCATCAGGGTGGGTGACCGCCGGGTGATGATCCGTTACGCCGGACGCGGACCTGCGTTGCTTTTGCTGCACCAATCCCCGCAGAATTCGCGCGCGATGATTCCGTGGATTGAGAGGTTGGCGGCGACCTATGCCGTATTCGCACCCGACACGCCCGGCTTTGGTGAGTCCGATCCTTTGCCATTGGCGCAACCGGAGATATCGGATTACGCGGCTGCCGTGGCGTCGCTGCTTGATGCACTGGGGGTCGGGCGAGCGCTGGTGTACGGCGTACATACAGGTGCCGTCACCGCACTGCGTTTGGCGCTCGACTATCCGCAAAAAATTGCAGCGCTCATATGCGATGGATATGCACGCTTTGGCGCATTGGATCGCGAAGCGCTTCTCGCTAATTATTTGCCACCATTTGAACCGTCGTGGGACGGCACGCATCTGATTTGGCTTTTTGCAAGGTTTCGTGAGCAGCACCTTTTCTTTCCCTGGAATGACGGATCGCAAGCTGCGCGTCTCGCGTATCCGCTGCCGTCACCGGCACATATCCACAACGATGTCATGCATGTACTCGATGCCGGTGACGGCTATCGAACCGGTTATCGCGCTCCATTTTTGTATGACGACCTGACGGCTGCCGCGCGTCTGTTGCGACCCTCCTATATTTTCTATCGCACCGATGATGTGCTGGCACCGCACTTGAAACGCCTACCCGCACTGCCGACGAACGTGATCGCCGAGTTGGTGGATGGCGGGCCGCCTGGGTTGATTGCAAAGGCGGATGCGGTGTTTGCCGCGCACGCCAAGGAGGCGACGGTTATCGATAGCGTCGGTTGTGTGGATGTCGCGCGCGCGACCACGCGCTCCGTAATTGCATTGCCCGAAGGCGATCTCGCATATCGATTGATTCCCGGCAGTGGCGGGGAAGTCGTTGTGCATTTGCATGACATCGGATCGCCCGCCCGTATTCCCGTCACCAGTGATCACGCGGCTATGACGCTAGTGCCGGATCTGCCAGGCCACGGTGCCAGCCGCGATTGGATGCAGGATAAATGTGCGCCCGAAGCAATCGCAGGAGCATTGGTGGCGCTGATGGAATCACTCGGTTTGGAGCGCGTCACTATTGTGGCCATAGGAGGCAGTTGCCCAATTGGTGTCGCGTACGCAAATCTGATCGGCACGCGCTGCATAAAGCTCACATTGCAAAACGCTATCGCACTTGACGATGCCGAGCGCACGCAGTTTCTCGGTTTGCTACCGGACCTATCTGTGACGTCGACCGGCGCACAACTGCTGGCGGCATGGAACTATGCGCGATTGAAGTATTTGTTCTGGCCTTGGCTGCCTCAGAATGGAAAAGCCGTGCGTCAAACGATGGCACCGGCGCCGCGACGGGTTCACGCCGATGCGGTGGAAATACTTCGGGCGGGAAGCTGTTTTCAAGCTTTGTGGCGTGAGGCGCTAACAATGGATTTGGCTCGCTCGATTGAGGGTCTGCGGTGTCCCCTCGATCTGCTAAGTGCCGATGAAACTGAGCCACTGCGCTTGGCGGCGAGGCTCGCAACGGCAGCAGGGCTTTCCCCGGTAGACGCAATGGCGAAAAATGAAGGATGGAAAACATGGCGGAAGTAGCCACAATGTCGACCGCCGCAAGAGGCCTGGTTGCCGCTCTGCAGAATTGCCTTGCAGCGGAAAACGTCATCACTGAAGCCGAAGAATTAGTTTTTTTCAGTCAGGATGTATTTGGCGAAGGTGAAATTCCAATCGCGGTGGCGCGTCCACAATCAGTGGCGGACGTTCAGGCGGTGGTGCGCGCCGTGACCGATGCGGGTCTTGCCATCATCGCGCGCGGTGGCGGCTTGAGCTATACCGATGGCTACATTGCGACCCAGCCTTCTGTGATGATCGATTTGTCGGCGGTGAATCGCATCGTTGAAATCAATTGTGAAGATCGTTACGTGGTCGTTGAGTCGGGTGCGAAGTGGGCGGATATCGATGCCGCGCTGGCACCATTGGGTTTGCGCACACCGTACTGGGGCCCGCTCTCCGGATTGCGCTCGACGGTCGGCGGCGCGCTTTCGCAGGGCAGTGTATTTCTCGGTTCCGGATTGCATGGCGGCGTGGGTGACGCGGTGATCGGCATTGAGGTCGTGACGGCGAGTGGTGAAATTTTGCGAACCGGCAGCGCGGGGGCGGGCAACACACCTCCATTCATGCGCTATTTCGGGCCGGACCTAACGGGGTTATTTGTTGGCGATTCGGGTGCGTTGGGAATCAAGGTGCGCGCCACATTTCGGCTCATTCCGCGTCCACAGGCGTTGGATTTCTTGTCATTTGAATTTATCAGCAGTGAAAAAATGCTGGCTGCGATGACGGAAATTTCGCGGCACAATATTGCCAGCGAATGTTTTGCGTTTGACCCGTATCTGGCGGAAGTGCGGATGAAACGCGCCAGTTTGTTTGCGGATGCCAGAGTGCTCGCTAACGTGGTCAAGCAATCGGGACTGCTGGCCGGCGCGAAAATGGCGGCAGCGGGGCGCAATTTCCTGAAAGCGGGTTGTTTTTCGGCGCACGTGATCATTGAGGCGGATAGCGAAGCGGCAATGGTTCCGCGCATGAAGCTCGCTCGCGCCATCATGTCAAATGGTGGTACGGAAACCGATAATTCCATCCCCAAGGCGATGCGATCAACGCCCTTTGCGGTACCGAACAACATGCTTGGCCCTGCCGGTGAACGTTGGGTACCAGTGCACGGCATTTTTCCGCATTCAAAAGCACTCGCCGCGCTGCGTGCCTGCGAGGCCGTGTTCGCAGAGACCCGAGAGACGATGGATAAGTATTGCATCAAGACGGGCTACCTAATGAGCACCGTGTCGCAACAGTCAACGTTGATCGAACCTGTTTTTTTCTGGCCAGATTCGCACACCGCGTATCACAAACGCATGGTGGAGCGCGGCTATCTGGAAAAGATCGGCGAACCGGCTGATAATCCGGCCGCGCGTGCAGCGGTCCATAAATTAAAGCGTGCCGTTGCCGATACATTGCGTGATCTCGGCGCGGTCCACTTTCAGCTCGGCAAATTCTACGACTATCGGAAAGGGCGCGATCCGTCAGGCTTGGCATTATTCGATGCGATCAAACACCAACTGGACCCCAACAATCGTATGAATCCGGGCGCGCTGCGATGACGAGCCGACACGGACCACGGCTCTTTCATGGCACCGTTTGTGTGCCGTTGATGGAGCCGGCACTTGCGTTGTATGTCGATTTGCTGGAGCAACGAATCGTTGAGCGCGGTACTTTGAGTGCGGACGAAGCGCAGGCATGGCACGCACCTGGAGCGGCGGGTGCACGCTCAGTCGTATTGCAGCCTCCAAGCGGCGCGCCGGTCTATCTGCGTTTGATTGAGCAGGCCGTTCCCGCTGGATATCTGCCCGGAAGGCATTACGGGTGGGCCGCGCTAGAACTAACGGTTGAGAGTGCGGACGCGGTGCATGCCCGATTGGCCGCAGCCGGAATCACGATCATCGCGCCGCCGAAGGAATTGTCGTTCACCGACAAACTCTATCCGATGCAAGCGCGCGGGCCGGGTGGCGAAGCGATTTATCTCAATGAAGTGCGCGGCAATTTGCCGGACAGCGATTTGCCGATGGCGAAATGCTGGGTCGATCAGTTATTCATTGCGGTGATGGGTTGCCGCAACCGCGCGGCGTCACTGGTTTTTTACAACTCGTTGCTCGGCACCGGCATCGGTGGTACGTGGGATATTCCCTACAGCGTGATCAATCAGGCGTTCGGGCTGCCGCCCAACACATCCCATATGCTATCGACGGTATCGGACGACCGAATCGTGCTTTTTGAGATCGACCAGTATCCGAGTGGGGCTTTGCTGTGTCGACAAAATACCGACGCATTAGTGCCTGGGATTTGCGCCATTGGCGTGTGCGTGAGTGCACCGCCGCGAGACGCTTTGTGGCTGTCACCGCCGACCATACGTGCGCATGCGCCATATCGCGGTGCTACGGTAGGGGTGATTCGTGGGCCAGACGGTGAATTGACAGAGTTCATCTGGTGATGCCCGCAATGAAAAATCAGCGCATTTTGTTTGCTCGAAAACCGCAAGGACTGCCGGTGGTCGAAGATTTTTCGAACGATGAAGTCGATGTCGTGGGGCCGGCGGATGGGCAATTTTTGTCGCGCACTATTTTCCTGTCGCTTGATCCGTATTACCGAAACGTGATGAAAAACAGCCCCATCTATTCTGAGCGCCTGGCACCAGGCGACGTGATGGTTGGCGAAACGGTGGCGCAAGTTATTGAATCAAGACAGCCGGATTTTCGAGTCGGGGAATATGTGACGGTACGAAACGGTTGGCAGACCTACGCAGTATCGGATGGCAAGGGTGTCACAAAACTCGATCCCGCCGCCGCGCCCATTTCCACTGCGCTTGGCGTGCTGGGCATGCCCGGGCTCACCGGCTATGCGGGCACCCGATTTCTCGCCGAACCTAAAACGGGCGAAACGTTTGTGGTCTCCGCCGCCACTGGCCCGGTCGGCAGCACGGCAGGGCAGGTCGCGCGCATTGCCGGCGCGCGCGTGGTGGGGATTGCCGGGTCGAGCGAGAAGTGCGCGTATGCCGTGAACAAATTGGGCTACGCTGCTTGCGTCAACTACAAACGCGGTGATCTTGTCACTGAATTGAAGCGCGCATGCCCGAATGGAATCGACGCCTACTTTGACAATGTCGCAGGCGACACGCTGGTCGCCGTGATGCAGAATCTTGCACGCAATTCGCGTATCGTCCTTTGTGGAATGATCGAGGCTTACAGCATGGACTCGCCACCCGCTGGACCTTTTCTTGGACCGATCTTCGCCGCGCGTGCAACCATCCGCGCATTAATTGTCTACGATTATCTCGACCGTATGGGTGAGATGCGCAATTCGGTAGGTGGCTGGATTCGCGACGGCAAATTTCACTATCAGGAAGATATTGCCGAGGGTCTCGCGACCGCCCCCGAGGCGTTTTGCCGCTTGATGCGC
>JACMOJ010000468.1 GCA_014378085.1 Burkholderiales bacterium
CAGGTTGGGGACAAATAATTGGTCTCCATTTGATTGTCACTCAGGACCGCGCTGCGTGGATTGGTCGCAATCCTCTACTAATCTGGTTGGCCTCGCCACAAAATGCTTGAACGTTATTAACAGAGTTGGAAGTCACTTATGAATTGGGAAATGGTTGGGTGGTTGGCAATTGCGGCGAGCTTGATGGTCGTTGTCGCTAGCTTTTTTGTCGGCAAAGGCGTGGTCACCACCACCTCCGGGCAGACGATCGGCGTGCCAGCGGAGTCACCCTCGACAATCCACACAATGCTTGAAATTGCTTGGCCGGTGCTGTTTATTGCATCGCTTGCCATGCTTACCTTCAAGGAGGTGATGGGTTTCGCGGCTGTGTTGCTGACAGCGACCACGACCACTGGTCTGATCTGGTTGATCGACTCGTTAGCGTTTCGCAAGCAGCGTAAAGCCGGAAGCCAGGACCCGGTATTAGTCGAAATGGCCAAGAGTTTCTTTCCGGTCATCTTGATTGTCTTTTTGCTGCGGTCGTTTTTATTCGAGCCGTTCAAAATTCCGTCCGGCTCGATGGTTCCAACGCTCTTGGTGGGTGACTTTATTCTCGTTAACAAGTTCACGTATGGTATCCGTGTGCCGGTGGCAAACAAAAAAATCTTCAATATCAGTTTGCCCAAGGCGGGCGATGTGATGGTGTTCCGCTATCCAGAGGACATGTCGAAAGACTTCATCAAGCGGGTCATCGGCACGCCGGGAGACACCATTAGTTACAAAGACAAACGTCTATCCGTCAATGGCAAACCTGTCTTAACGCAGGCGACCGGCACTTACACCGACACTGAAAGCGGTGGCGTTCGGTTTTTCGAAACCTTTACCGAGAAGTTAGCCGACAAGCCGCACCAAATGATGGTCGATCCGCGTTTTCCCTCACTGGACTTGGCGCGAGTACGACAGTTTCCCAATAGATCAAATTGCACTTACAATGACGATGGAATGACATGCCGGGTGCCAGACGGTCAATACTTGATGATGGGCGACAGCCGCGACAATAGTGACGACGGTCGCTACTGGGGTTTTGTGCCAGAAGAAAACATTGTTGGCAAAGCGGTATTAGTCTGGATGAACTTCGGCAGCCTGAAACGTATCGGCACCCCGATTGAATAACCACCTGCGAACGCAATAGACAAATATGGACATGACGCCAGCAACTCCCACCATCTCGCCAAGCTTGAAGCATTCCTCTCAAGCAGGACGGCGCGCACCTCGTTCGCGCCAGCGCGGTGTCGGCTTCGTCACGTTGTGCTTGTACTTTATTGTTGGCGCGTTTATTTTGCTTGGTGGTCTAAAGCTGATGCCGTACTACCTCGAGTATTACTCGGTCAAAAAGGTCATTGCGTCGATGGCAACCAGTGAAGAAGTGAAGAGTGGTACGGTTGCTGACATTCGCCAGAACTTTGATCGCCGTGCCGTCATTGACAACATTGCGGCCGTCAAAGGTGTCGATCTTGAGATCACCAAAGAGAACAACGAAACGGTAGTGACGGCCGCATGGCAGCCACAGATTCAACTGATGCCCGGTTATACGCTCCTCATCGATTTTTCGGTGAGCACTGCGAATAGCAAGTAGCGGCATATGGCTACGTCAGCATCCTCGCTGGCGGAGCGGCTCGGCTATGTATTTCAGAATTCCGGGTTGCTGGTTCAGGGGCTGACCCATCGTAGTTTTGGCATGCCCCACAATGAGCGGCTAGAATTTCTTGGCGACGCCATGCTTAATCTAGCAATTGCCGAGCTCATATTCGAAAAATTCCCTGTCATGCCTGAGGGAGAACTCAGCCGGTTGCGCGCAAATCTCGTCAATCAAACCACTTTGGCGAGCATTGCTGAAGAAATTGCGCTCGGCAGCTCACTCCGGCTCGGTGACGGGGAAATAAAGACGGGCGGTGCGTCGCGGCCATCTATGTTGGCAGATGCGGTTGAATCGCTGATCGGCGCGGTACTTGTCGACGGGGGATTTTTTGCTGCACGAGAGCTGGTCACACGTTTGTTTGCCACCCGTCTTGACGCGCCCGAGCAAAATCACCCGTCGAAGGACGCTAAGACGGCACTGCAAGAGTGGCTACAAGGACGACGCCATCAGTTGCCACAATACATGGTGAAACGAATTGAAGGTGCTGCGCATCAGCAGACGTTTTATGTGGAATGTATAACGGAGCGGCCGGCCTTCAAAGTCGAAGGCACCGGCGTGACGCGGCGCGCAGCCGAACAAGACGCAGCGGCAAAAATTCTCGCCAAAATCGAACTCAAAGGGATCGCGTGACCAATACCGAAACCGATTCGAGCCAATTATTTCATTGCGGTACGATTGCTATTGTGGGGCGGCCCAACGTCGGCAAGTCGACCTTACTCAATCATTTGGTCGGCCAAAAGGTGAGCATTACCTCCAACAAGGCGCAGACCACCCGCCATCGCATTACCGGCATCCTCACCGACGCGACGACACAGTTTCTCTTTCTTGACACGCCAGGCTTCCAAAAAACGCACCAGAGCGCGCTCAATCGGGTTCTCAATCGAACGGTTGCGAATACCGCAGACGACGCCGACGTTGTGGTGTTTGCGGTAGAGGCACTGCGATTTAGCGACGCTGATGAGGTGGTGCTTAAAGCGCTACCGACGTCCGCCAAGGTCATACTCGCGGTAACGAAATCTGACCGCGCAAAAGAGCCTGCCAGAATGCTGCCGTTCTTGGCTGATCTGCAACGACGTTTTATGTTTACGGCGGTGGTGCCTGTCAGCATTAAAAATCCCGCAAGTGTGGAAGAACTTAAGCGCGTCATTCGTCCGCTGTTGCCGGTGCAGCCCGCTATTTACGCAAAAGATGAATTGACCGATAAATCCGAGCGTTTTATTGCGGCCGAATTCATCCGGGAGAAAGTGTTTCGTCAAGTGGGCGACGAGTTGCCCTACAGCGTCAGCGTGATGATCGAAAAATTTGAAGTCGAAGGTGCACTGCGGCGAATTTTTGCAACGATTGTCGTCGAGAAGCAGACCCAAAAAGCGATGATCATCGGCGAGAAAGGTGAGCGCCTGAAGCGTATTGGGACGGACGCACGGCGTGACATGGAAGCTATGTTTGACGGCAAGGTCTATCTTGAATTGTGGGTGCGCGTCAAAAAAGGTTGGGCCGACGACGAGGCACTGGTTAAGCAATACGGCTATCAATAGTTGGAATGAGAACGTCAACCAGTTTCGCCAGTGACGGATTTGTCTTGCACAGTTATCCGTACAAAGAAACGAGTCTTATCCTAGAAACGTTCACCCGCTCCCACGGCAGGGTGGCGATGGTCGCCAAGGGCGCTAAACGTGGCACATCTAGCAAATACGCGTTAAGCGCCTTTCAGCCCTTATCGCTCGAATGGTTTGGTCGGGCGGATATGAAAACGCTGAAAGCCGCCGACCATCAGCGCATTAATCCGCAAATTCGGGGCTCCGCCTTGATGGCAGCGTTCTACGTCAATGAGTTGTTGCTTAAGCTCGCGGTCAAAGACGACGCCCACGAGCAACTTTTTGACCAGTATGGCGAGACCGTTGGGGTTCTCGCCAAACTGCGCGCCGAACTGCGCGTCGGCGAGCGGCTGTCGCGGGAGATTGAGATCGCGCTACGCCGTTTTGAACTCAAGCTGCTGGAGGAATTAGGTTATGGACTCACGTTGGCTCATGAGGCCGACTCCGATGCGTTGATCGATCCCAGTGCTGAATATTTGTACGTGGTTGAACGTGGACCCGTGCGGCTTACCAATCAGCATGAAATACGGGCGATTGACCCAGTGAAGCTAAGTGGCAGCACCATCGTGGCGCTCGCCAATGGCGAATTTTCCAGCGCAAGCACGCTCGCCCAAGCAAAACAACTTATGCGCCGCGTCATCAACCACCATCTTGGCGATAAGGCTTTGCATACACGCCAACTCATTCGAGAAATGAAATGACTGCGGATCCGATCGCGTTGGCAGCCGAAATCGATACCCGACGCTGGTTGGAGCGCGCGGTCATCGGCCTCAATCTTTGCCCGTTTGCAAAAGCCGTTCACACTAAGGGCCAGATCCACTACGTGGTTACGTCTGCGAATACCGCTGAGGATTTGCTCGCTGCGCTTGCAGCCGAACTTGAGGCGCTCGCTGAACATGGCGCGGAGCAGCGGAGTACCACCTTGTTAGTTGCCCCGCTGGCGTTTGCAGACTTCTTAGACTTCAACGATTTTTTGGAGCTGGCGGATAAGTTGCTAGTTGAAATGCAACTTGAAGGGGATTTCCAGATTGCGAGTTTCCATCCGCAGTTTCAGTTTGCTGGAACTTCACCGGACGACATCACGAACGCGACGAATCGAGCGCCATACCCTACGCTGCACTTGCTGCGCGAGGCGAGTATTGATGCTGCAGTGGCGGCATTCCCGGAAACGGAAGCGATTTATTTGAGAAATATCGAAACGCTCGAAGCACTGGGCGTTGACGGATTTGCGGCATTGGGGGTTGGGCCGACGATTGCGTTGCGGGCTGACGGAATCGGAAAGTCGCAGTGAACGCCGCGCGGGCGGGGAAGGGTAGTAAGGAGTCCGTTGCGCAGACTGTTGCCGCAGAACTTCGGCCAGGGCAGTCCATCGCGTTGCTGCAAGCACTACATATCCTGACACGCGACGGCAAGCTTAACCAGGATTCGCGTCGCAAACTAAAGCAGGTGTACCACCTCTATCAATTCATTGAAAAAATCCTCGTCGAACTGGCCGCATCGAGTCAATCGCTTACCCTCGCCGACCATGGTGCGGGGAAGTCCTACTTGGGCTTTATCCTCTATGACCTGTTTTTCAAAGCGCATCCATCGGGGCACATCTACGGTGTTGAAGCACGCGAAGAGTTGGTCACAAAGTCGCAAACGCTAGCCTTGGAGTTAGGTTTTGAGCGTATGTCGTTCATCGCCGGAAGTGTTGCGGATGCGACCGATTCAGACGTCCTCCCAGAAAACATCGACATGGTCACGGCACTGCACGCGTGTGATACGGCGACGGATGACGCGATTCGATTCGGACTTCGCAAACACGCAAAGTTTATGGTGCTGGTACCGTGCTGCCAGGCCGAGGTTTCCCGCGCGCTCAGTCTCGATAAGGCGCGTTCGTTATCGCGAACGCCGCTTGCTGAGTTGTGGCGGCACCCGATTCATACACGCGAGTTGGGCAGTCAATTGACCAACGTACTAAGGTGTCTTTATCTAGAAGCAGCAGGCTATCAGGTCACCGTGACGGAGCTGGTAGGATGGGAACATAGTCTGAAGAATGAACTCATCATCGCCCGTCGCGTTGGGGCGAGCGGTAAGTCGCAGGCTGCATCTGCACGTCTTCGCGCGTTGCTCGCCGAGTTTGGTCTCGAGGCGCTGCTCGAAACACGTTTCCCGCTGGCCTAAATTAACGTTGCATTTTGATTGGCATTGCGCCAACTATTGACTGCGCCCGCAGGCACTTCGCTTCTCGTAGAATATCGCTATGACAAAACTTAGCGTTAACGTGAACAAGATTGCGCTGTTGCGCAACACGCGTGCCTTGGGCATTCCGGATGTGGAAAAATTTGCCTGCATCGCGCTCGATGCCGGTGCGCACGGCATCACTATCCACCCGCGCCCAGACGGCCGCCATGTTCGCGCAGACGACGTTGCCAAGTTGTCGGCCCTGATGGCGCAGTATCCCGGACGGGAATTTAATATTGAAGGCAACCCGTTCCACAATCTGATGCAGTTTGTCCGCGCTGCACGCCCGGACCAATGCACGTTGGTGCCTGATGAATCGGGGCAATTCACATCAGACCACGGCTGGGATATTGCTAAAGACGGCGATCGCCTGCGTCCAATCATTGCCGAACTGAGATCCCTCGGCGTGCGTGTGAGTCTATTTATGGATCCGTTGCCAGATGCGATGCCTCGCGTCAAAGCGCTGGGCGCAGACCGAATTGAGTTGTACACCGAACCTTATGCCGCAAATTTTGGGGCGTCTGTCGGCGCTGCAATGTTGGATGCATACGCGGCGACTGCAGCGGCAGCGGGATTGGTGGGCTTGGGTGTGAACGCCGGGCACGATTTGAATCTACAAAATTTGCCAGACTTTGTGGCATCGATCCCGACGTTGCTTGAAGTGTCGATTGGCCATGCACTGGTGGCAGATGCGCTTGAGTTTGGCCTGGCCAAGACGGTGGGGCTATATCTTGCGGCGATCGGGCATGCTCCCGCCACCGCGACATAAAGCACGAAGGGCTGCCCAGTGATTTTTGGTATTGGCACTGACATTGTGGCCATCAAGCGGATTCAAGAGGCGCTGTTCAAACACGGCGACCGTTTTTTACACCGCATTCTTAATGAAGACGAAGTCGCCGAATATGCTGTGTACAAAACCTCGGCCAACACCACAGCGCCTGCACGTTTTCTCGCAAAACGCTTCGCGGCTAAAGAGGCGTTTTCCAAAGCGTTCGGCACCGGCATCGGTGAGGCGGTCGGCTGGCACGATGTGCGGGTGGCACATGATGCAAAGGGCAAGCCCATTGTTGCCTTCAGCAAGGCTTTGCAGGCGCGGCTCGCTTCGGCGGGTGTGCATCAGAGTCATATTTCAATATCCGACGAGCAGGATCATGCAATTGCATTCGTCGTCTTAGAGTCTTAGGGTCAATGAGTGGAGATCGATAGGTTATGACAACGCAGATACTGCTGGGGCCCGTAATGGGCGATGTTGAAGGTCTTGTGCTGACGGATGCTGACCGCGCGCGTCTGATGCATCCGTTGATGGGGGGTGTGATATTTTTTGCCCGCAACTACGCTAATCCCGAGCAGATCAAGGCGTTGGCCGCTTCGATCCGCGAATTGCGATCGCCGCATTTGATGATTGTGGTGGATCACGAGGGCGGCCGCGTGCAGCGTTTCCGTGACGGGTTCACCGCCATACCGGCGATGCGAACACTCGGCGAACGATGGCAAGCAAACCCTGCGGAGGCGAGCAAACTCGCGCGAGCAGTCGGGATTGTGATCGGCACGGAAATGGCGGCGCATGGACTTGATTTTTCGTTTGCACCGGTACTTGATCTCGACTGGGGTGAATCGACCGTGATTGGTGATCGTTCGTTTGGTCGAGATCCAAAGATTGTCGCCGCGATTGCCGGCGAAGTGATGGCCGGTTTGGCGGAGGTCGGTGTTGCGTCGTGTGCAAAACACTTCCCCGGGCACGGCTTTGTCAAAGCGGATTCGCACCATGAGATCCCGCGCGATTCACGCACATTTGCCGAGATTGCCGACGACGACATGCTGCCGTTCAAATTGCTGGCAGACAAATTTGATTCCGTCATGCCCGCGCACATTATTTTTGAAGAAGTGGATGCGATGCCGGCCGGATTCTCATCCCATTGGCTGAAGAATGTATTGCGCGAGCAGCTCGGGTTTCAAGGCGTGATTTTTTCTGACGACCTGACGATGGAAGGTGCCTCGGTAGTTGGCGGAGATGTGGCGCGCGCGATGGCGGCCCTGAATGCGGGATGCGATATGGTGTTGCTGTGTAACGATCAGGTGCGTTGTGGTGCCTTGCTGGCTGGATTAGTGGCGGAGGGCGTTGCTGCGACCGAGGCTCGCTCTCACCACCTCATGCGGATGCACGCGAAGAAAGCTGTTTCGCTGACCGATCCAGCCTACCTTCAGGCTAAGGCTGCCGTCGCCACGCTTGGCGGATAGGGACATAGGGGCCTTCATGCACGTCGCGGGCGATGGCTGTGGCGATGGCTGTGCCGGTGTTCGGCGTTGCGATATCTACTGCCGCGTCGTCGACAACTTTGGCGACATTGGTGTGGTGTGGCGACTGGCACGGCAGTTGGCCGATGAGTTCGGCTGGCGAGTGCGTGTGGTTGTCGATGATTTAGACGCTTTTCGCGTTATCGAGCCGAACATTAATTTGGCCAAACCCAAGCAACGGCGGGGTTCTACGGAGATTTTTGCTTGGAAATGCCCGCCGATAGGCGATTCTTCCGATGTTGTGATTGAGGCGTTTGGCTGCGAATTGCCAGAAATCGTTGTCACTTCGAAGGCGGCCCAACATCCGCATCCGGTCTGGGTGAATCTCGAATATCTGAGCGCCGAATCGTGGGTGACGGCGCATCATTTGCTGCCATCCCGCCATCCGCAGTTGGGGTTTACGAAGACATTTTTCTTTCCTGGGTTTGGCGCTGACACCGGTGGGCTGCTACGTGAGCGCACTGTCAGCCTGCCTTCGGCACCCACAAATCTGCACCTCGCCCGGCTGAAGGTATTCATGTTCGGCTACGATTTGCCGGGCAGCCATGCGGTGGCGGCAGCCGTGGCCAGCTCCGTTACGGTGGCGTCACTCACGGTTCCAGAGGGTGCGCTTGCGCGGCATCTTGCCGATGCGAACTTGCCAACGCTAGAAGTGGCGGCGTTTGTGCCGCAGGTGGCCTTTGATGCCTTGTTGGCGGGCTTCGACATTCTGTTGGTGCGTGGTGAAGATTCGATTGTCCGGGCGATTTGGACCGGAAAGCCGTTTGTTTGGCAAATCTACCCACAGTCGGATCATGCCCATTGGCCGAAGCTGGAAGCGTTCTTATCAATTTATTGCCGCGGTCTCAGCCCTGCGGCCGAGCGCGGCTTGCGAGGCTTATGGCATCTTTTGAATGACATCCCGTCTGAGACCGTCGTTGGGGTTTCCGCGTCAGGGCATGTCTGGGAGGATTACGTCACCCACCTGCCAGAACTTGCGCTGCATGCCCACAACTGGGCAGCGGCGCAGATGAAACTGCCGGATCTCGCCTCGAATCTCGTCGCGTGGGTTGAAAAAAGGTCAAAAACTCCCTAAAATTTAGGGCCTTACTGCATATCTTCGCATTCGTTGCATTAGCCGATCATCGGCATCGCAGTTGAACTCACGCAGTTGAACTCACGTAGTTGAACTCACGTAGTTGAACTCACGTAGTTGAACTCATGCAGTTGAACTCATGCAGTTGAACTCACGTAGTTGAACTCAC
>JACMOJ010000469.1 GCA_014378085.1 Burkholderiales bacterium
CCGTCAGAAAGCGTTGCAGCAGGTGCCTTAAACGCGTCGTCGACATCACGATATTTACGCGTGTCTTGTGTCGCGCTTGAAAAGAAAGGCAATGGGTATCGTTAGTCTGTGGCAAATGCATGCTCCTAATCGAAAAGCAACAGGATTTTGCTTGACACTAACGCCGTTATTGCGGTGTTCAACGTGCCCCAAGGCAGCGTTGCAAAAAAGCTTCGGCGCCACGCGGCGCAGAATGTTTTTGTTTCGTCGGTGGTGATGCAGGAGTTATTTTCGGTGCGTTCAACAGTGCACGAATCGAGACAAACGCTGACGTAATTGACGGCTTGGTATTGATCATGCACCTAAAACGATAATTGAGAACGCCGCTTTATTTACTGAGTGTCTGTCCGGTTTAAGACGGTATCGCACGCGATGCGGATGCGCCCCAGCCGCGAGCGAATTGACGACTGACTCGCTCTAAGTGCGCCCGCATTGCACGCTTTGCCGCCGCAGGGTCGCGAGCGATGATCGCGTCGAGGATGTGGCGGTGATCGGCTAGTGTGGCGGCGCGCAATTCGTCGGTGTGAAAGTGGTGCTCTAACTGCATCCAGAGGCGCCCGCGCTGATCCCAGAGATGTTCGAGCACACCGACCAAAGCCTCATTTCCAGTGGCGCGACCAATTGATATGTGAAAAGCACGATCGGCCGACTCGTTTTTTTCACGATCATCGTAAAAACGCTCCATGTCACTCAACGCTGCAATGATCGCGTCAATGGATCGATCCGTGGCCAAACGCGCAGCCATCGCTGCGACCTCGCTTTCAATTAAGCGCCGCGCAGAAAGCACTTCGTACGGGCCAGGCCCTGCCTCCGCCAGCTCCGAGGCAATGCCTTCGATCAGGTACATGCCGGAACCGCCACGCACTTCAATGACTTTGTTCATGTCAAGCACGATCACGGCTTCACGGACTGACGTACGGCTCACACCAAGTTGTTCTGCTAGATCCCGCTCTGAAGGCAACCGATCACCGGGCCGTAATTGCCGCTGTCGGATCAGCTCCTCAAGCCGCTTCGCAACGATGCGATACAAACGGGTTTCCGGCTCTCCCTCAAAGTTCGAAATGGGTGCTGACGATACCAAGTGATTCGCGGTAGTCATGATTCTTTTTATATTTCCTGACTGATCGCTAAGCCGCGATTCGCACAATCCTGCCAACTCATGTTCCGGCCTCCAGACTTTCCTTGACGCGAATCGTTTCGGCCAAAGCAAGGAAGAGGTGGTAGAGAACGCGGGAGGGCGTCGCCTCGGTCAGGCAATTGCCGCGTCGCGTCAACTGGTTTCGCCAGTTGGCACCGTCGGCACGGAAGTAATGCGTGCGCAACCGAAATAGATGTGCGTCTACCTCTTTAGCCATACGCGTGTCCCCGCGCTCCCATCGTGCGACGCAGGCCTTGATGTATTCAGTTTGTGGCCAAAACAATTTGCTGTCAGCGGTCACTTTTCCGGTACTGTTTACGGCGTCAAATGCTAGACCGGACAACGGTTCGTTATTGTCGAGGCCAAACTTCTGCCCGAAGTCAAACATTTGATCCGACAATCGGACGATATCGTCGTCGCCGCTCAGCCGTGCAAACTCAGCCAGCAACCAGACCCATTCGAATTGGTGCCCTGGTTCGCGCAACTCACCGATAACTCCGGCGCACGGCGACCAGTCCGCGTTGAAGAATTCGCCCAGTGAACCACTGCTCTGATCAAAAAAGCGGGTCTTGAATAACGCTACTAACTGGCTGCTTGCGTGGAGCCATTTCTGCTCGGCGGTCGAAGCAAACATCGCGAGCGTTGCCTCAAGCAAGTGCATATGCGGGTTCTGCCGCCGCGGCAACGTACCCAGCTCGGGATACCCTTCAAAGAAACCCCCATGAAGCGGGTCCGCCACGCGCGTCCGCAGAAATTCATACGCACTCTCGGCCATTGCAATGGCCTCCGGTTTGCCAGTTGCACGGAAATGCCACGCGCAGGCGAAGATCACAAATGCCTGATCGTAAGTGTCCCGACTGGAGTTACCTGTCGTACCGTCGATTGATTGGCTCTTGGCCCATCCCGACCCGTGGGACAACGACCATTGCTGGAGTTGTTTAAATCCGTGGTCGGCAGCAGCACGCATTTGCGGTGCGCCGCCGAGGCAGAAAGCGTGGCTGAAGACGTAGGTCAGCCGAGCCTGAACAAGGACGGTTCGCAGCGTGTCGCGAACCGGCCTGCCGTCGGCGTTCAGCCCTTCAAAATACCCGCCCGCTGGATCGACGATTCGCTCGCTCCAGAACGGACACACTTCATCTAGTAGCCAACGACGCAGCGACGCGGCATCTAACCCGGTATTAAGCGCGCCGCTAAACATCGTTATTCACCATTGCTTTCGCTCAATCGGATGGTCGCTGCTCACGCACACGAGACACCAGCTGGGTCGGGCTCACAAATCGCATCGCGATGAGCAGCCAGAACAGCGTGACTGTCATGTAAATGATGGCCATGGCGTCGATGGATTGCGGTGCCCGGACGCCTGCAGCAAATACGGCGTAATAAAGCGCAACAACTAGGGTTTGCGAGTCCGGGCCGGCGGTCATGAACGTAAGCTCAAACATCGCAATGGTGCGCACCAGTACCAGCAGCGACGCTGCCAGAATTCCAGGCATCAGCAGTGGCACCAGAACATAGCGAAACATTTGCCGGGTGCGTGCACCGAAGACTCTGGCTGCAGCTTCGATATTTGGATCAATCTGCTCAATGAACGGGGTCATTACCAGAATGACAAATGGCAGAGCGGGCAACAGATTGGCGAGGATTACACCGGCTAACGTTCCTGCAAGATTTATCTTGTAGAACACCGTAGCCAGGGGAATGCCGTAAGTGATCGGCGGGATCATCATGGGCAACAGGAACAGCATCATCAGCGCACGTTTGCCGGGAAAGTCCCGCCGTGCCAGCGCGTAGGCCGCAGGAACGCCGATAAGCACGGCAAGAACGACCACCGCTACGACCACCTGCACCGTCACCAGCAGTACGTCACCGAGTTGGAACTCCTTCCATGCCGCGACATACCAGTCGACGGTGAAGCCTTCTGGTAAAAAAGTTGCAAACCAGCGCTTGGCAAACGAATTGGTGGCGACCGAGGCGATCATGAATCCGATGTTCAGCAAAAACAGGCTCATGAGCGTGACGACGACAAGGCTCCAAAGCCGGCTTGGCCAGTGGGGGCTCACGGTATTCCGACTGGCCGTGGCTTTGTTGCTCGTACTCATCCTTTGCCTCCGGTCGCCGGACCGCGATAGGCCAAGCCGCGAAGCGCCAGCACGCCAATTACGACAGCCAGTTGCACGGCGCCCATAATCATGGCCACTGTCGAGGCCATCGAGTAGTCGTAGTTTTCAAATGCGGCTTCATACGCCGCTATGGAGATTACGCGCGTGGGACCAGCCGGCGCGCCAAGCAGCACGGCCGACGGAAACACCGAAAACGCCTGCACAAACGAAAGACAGAATGTCATCGCAAGACCCGGCGCCAGCAGTGGCAATACGATGTGGCGGAATTGCTCAGCCGGTGTTGCGCCCAGCGTAGCCGCAGCGCGCGAAAGTACGGGATCGATTCCGGTGACGTAGGACAGGATTAACAGAAAGGCAAACGGAAATCCGGAGATCACCAGTGAAATCAGCACACCCCAGTAGTTGTGCGTCAGGCGGACTGGGCCATCAAAGAGGTGCAGCGCCTGCACCGCCTGCGAAAACCAGCCACGCGGCCCGAAGTAGGTCAGCATGCCTTCCGCGATCAGCACGGTGCCGAGCGTGAGCGGAATGGTGATGATGGTGGTGGCAATCTTTTGATAGGTTGTCTTGTGCCGCAGCCGGTAGGCCAGTGGCACTGCGATGCCGACGTTGATGAGCGTTGCCGGCAAGGCAAGTTTCATCGTCGTCCCGATGGTTGACCAGAGCGACGCCGTGCTGAAGAACTTTTCGTAGTTTGCGAGGAAACCCGCGTTGTCCATCGGAGCGAAGGACAGACGCAAACCATCAAAAAACGGATATACAAAAACCAGCAACATGAAGATGGTCGCCGGCATTGCCATCCAAAACGCCGGATCGCGCCATATGCCGCCGATGCTGGCGGCCTGACTTTGGCTCATGTCGCGTCCGCGGCGGAATACACCAGTACCCGATCGGGTGCGGCCGATACAGTCACGGCGTCTCCAGGCGAGGCGCGCCCAACAGTGCGAACAAACAGCCGCACGCCATTGGCGGTGAGCAGCATGAACAGCGATTCGCGACCGTAGTATTCAACGGTCTCGACCACAGCTTCGATGCGGTTGGCAACCTTGTCGGACGCGTCGACGAAGCTCATCTCATCCGGACGGATGCAGGCGATGGCCCGAGTGCCCACTACTTGCTTGGTGCCGTGGAAGCGCCCAGCAAGGCGAACACCGGGCCCGCTCAATTTCGCCGCGTTGCCTTCAATTTCGGTGATGTCGAGTTCCAGCTCATTGCGATATCCCATGAATCTGGCCACCGCGAGATTTGCCGGTTGACCGTACACCACGGCGGGCGTGTCGACCTGCTGGACCTGACCATCCTTCATGACCACGATACGGTCAGCGAGTGACAACGCCTCGTCCTGATCGTGGGTTACGTACAGCGTGGTTCTGCCGAGTTCGCCATGAATACGACGGATTTCGGTGCGCATTTCAAGCCGCAATTTCGCATCAAGGTTCGACAGCGGTTCGTCCATCAAAATGAGTGGCGGCTCGATGACGATGGCTCGGGCGATGGCGACGCGCTGCTGCTGGCCGCCGGACAATTGTCCGGGCAGCTTGTTTGCGTGAGCGCTTAGTTGCACCAGATCAAGCGCGCGTTTGACGCGCTGCTCGGTCTCAGCCGACTCAACGCCACGCATTAGCAAACCGAAACCAACGTTTTTCGCAACGTTCATGTGCGGGAAAAGGGCATAGTTCTGAAACACCATCCCAAAGCCGCGTCGCTCCGGCGGCAGCGTGTCAACCCGCAGGCCGTCCAAATGGATGGAGCCTTCGCTCAACGGCAACAACCCCGCAATGCAGTTGAGCGCTGTAGATTTGCCACATCCGGAGGGTCCCAGCAACGCAATGAATTCGCCCCGCTCGACGGCAAGCGTCAGCCCGTCGAGCGCCGCGGGCGTCTCGCTTGACGCGGGGCCGAAGCGGCGGGTGACGCGATCCAGCCGAAGCGTCGTAAAGTCATGATTCATGTCGAATTACCGTGCCTTAGTCGGTGGTCAGTCTTACTTCAGCTTCTGGGCACCAACTTCTTCGTCCCATTTTCGTAACGCTTTAACCAACGCCTGCGACTCCAGCGGCTGGGCATGCGGGCGCTTGGCGATCCAGTCGGCGTACTCGGGGCGACCAAACTCCTTAATAACGTCCTGGCTGGCCTGCGGTGCCATCGTGATGGGCACATCTTTGACCGCGGGACCAGGGTAGAAATAGCCCTTGTCATAGGTCAGCGCTTGTTGCGCAGGCTGCAACAGATAAGCCATCACGTCCCAAACGATGGTTTGCTTGTCAACGGAGACGCCTTTGGGAATCATCATGTACTGCGCATCGTTGATCCAGGTGAAATCTTTGAGCGCCGCAACTTTGAAACTCTTGGGTACGATGCCAAGCGCGCGGGGATTGATGTCCCAGCCGGTGGCTGTGACTGTCATGTCGCGCGAACCTTCGCCGAGCTCCCGAAATACTGCCCCGGTGCCCCCGGGGTAGTACTCAATGCACGTATTGAGCTGTTTCAGATACGCCCAGGTTTTGTCCCAACCTGCAACTGGATCTTTGGGATCTTTGTCACCCAAAAGATAAGGTAGACCCATCAAAAAGGCCCGGCCCGGCCCTGAGTTTGCTGGTCGCGCGTAGATCAGTCGGTTCGGATTGGCTTTGCACCAGGCCAGCAGATCTTGCGCGGTTGCCGGCACTTGCTTGACCTTATCAGGGTTGTATTCAAGCAGGGGACCCGACGGCATGAACACTACTGCAAGGGCGTAATTGTGAGCGAGCTCCTGCATTTTTTTTGCCGGCGGCAGGTAGTTGTCAAGTACGCCGGGGAATTTTGCCGCCTGATCGGGCAGCACACGAATCAGCAGATTTTGCTCGATGCCCGCTGACAGAATGTCCAGTCCGCCCAACACCAGATCGACATCGGATCGACCCGCTGCCTGCATGGCTTTAAGCTTGCCCGGCAGCTCCGGCGCAGGCGCCTTGGTAAAGGTGAACTTCACGTTCGGGTGCTTCACCTTGTAGCTCTCAATGGCGTCCTGCAGCAGCGCCAGTGCGCCGCCGACGTCAACGACATTAATGGTGACATTCTGAGCGTTGACAGCGGCCGTCAACGTGCAAAGCGTTGCCGCGACCGTCGTACGGACATACGCCCGCCAGCCTGGCTTCTGCTCAAGCGAGAAAATATTCATTTCACCTACCTCCTGTTATGCAGCGTCGACGGAAATCGACAGATTGCCTCGTCAATCTGGGTTGCCAGTGCGAGGCATGGTCAAAAGTTGGACGCTCTTCCTCGAACGCCTTGACAAAGTCTATGGGATTGGGCGATCTTAAACAAGTGGTTGGACCAATAATATAAATTGGTATGTCCAAATTGGCCGTTCGATATGCATAATTTAGATTAAGTTTTACGCCGCACGTCCCTTTAAGCGTTGCTGGTGCCGATGTTATTGAACGAATTCGGCGCGACGCAAAAGTGGCGCGGATACGCCAACTGAGCCTGGGCTTGGTGGGCGTTGGTGCTGCTGTGTTTGATGGCGAGTTTGGTGTTGATTGCGCCGGCGCGCGCTATGCGACCGCTGCTGAATGTGAGCACGTCGCGAGACTCGCATCATCACCGATTTCGCGTCGCTGATTTCGCCTTCGCGCTGGCGAGTTACGCCATGTTTGGCGTCGGCTACATC
>JACMOJ010000470.1 GCA_014378085.1 Burkholderiales bacterium
CCGCAGCCATTTGCACGGCTGCGGTTTTGTTTGGGGGCAGTGAATCGCTACGCTTTTTTGCGCTCGCCAGTGCCGCTGATGGACTTTAACTTCGGCCGCACCTGCGCCACATACTCAGGCACCCAGCGTTTGAGGTCGCGCCGCACATCGGAGTCTTCTGGCAGCTTGTCTTGCGTGAGCCAAACACCCAGCATTTCAACAAAATCCTTAGTGACCTCGCGCGCCTTGGCAACACGCAACTTTGGATGCGACGTTGCCCGCGTATGCTCATCGTCGGTGAGCAATTCTTCAAATAATTTTTCACCGGGGCGCAGGCCTGTGTAGATCACCTTGATTTCATCGTCGGTGACTTCCGAGAGGCGAATCATGTCGTGTGCGAGATCAACAATACGAATCGCCTCGCCCATGTCCAGCACAAACACTTCGCCACCCAAGCCCATCGCGCCAGCCTGCAGCACCAACTGCGCTGCTTCAGGAATGGACATGAAATAACGCACCATCTCGGGATGGGTGACGGTGACAGGACCGCCACGCGCAATTTGCTCTTCAAAACGCGCGATCACACTTCCAGCACTGCCGAGCACATTACCAAAACGCACCATTTCAAATCGTGTGTTGCCGCCAGTTTGTTGCAATGCCTGGCAGACCATCTCCGATAGCCGTTTTGTGGCACCCATGACGTTGGTGGGGTTGACCGCTTTATCGGTAGAGATCAGCACAAACTTTTTGACGTTGTATTCGATCGCCGCACGACCCAACACTAGGGTGCCGAGCACGTTGTTTTGCACCGCTTCCCACGCATTCGTTTCTTCCATCAGCGGCACGTGTTTGTAAGCCGCCGCATGGAAAACGATCGACGGCGCGTACTGGTGCAATGTTTGATTTACGCGCCTTACATTCTTGACGTCACCAATCACGCTCGCAATTGGCAGGTTTTCAAATTCGTCGCGTAACGATTGTTCAATCTTGTACTGGGCAAATTCGTTTTGCTCGAACAGCACGAGCATCGACGGTTGATAGGCCGCAATTTGTCGGCAAAGCTCGGAACCAATGGAGCCGCCTGCACCCGTTACCATCACTACCTTGTTGGTGAGCAGGTCGTGCAAGCCGGCATCGTCCAACACGATTGGCTCGCGCTTAACAAGGTCTTCAAACGACAAACGCCGAATTTTCGGCATCAGCACCTTGCCCGGCAACGTATTGGCAGCCACCGGCACCTCGCCAAATTTTGGGACGGTCATCACGGTCACGCGGGCGCGGTTACAGATCTCGATAATTTGCCGCCGTTTCTGGTACTCGACCGATGGCATTGCGATGATGACGTGCTTCACTTTTAAGGCGCGCGCAAGGCGTGGCAACTCTTCGAGCGAGCCTAGAACGCGCACGCCGTGGATAAGTCGATTACGTTTGTTTGCGTCATCATCCAACAAACCCATCAACCGCCATTCGTGATTTCTTAAGAGTTCTTTCAGAAGCCCCACTGCAGCGTCACCAGCACCAAGAATCAGCACCGGCGCACCGTGGTCGTCGGACTTGCCGTAAAGCGTCCACTCTTTCCAAGAACGGTAGCTGATGCGACTGCCCGCCATCAGCGTCATCAGCAGCAATGCTTGTACAAAGAAATGGGAGAACACCAAGGCACCCATCCAGCTACCTGCCCACAACGTGGCGGCGACTGCAAACGTCCCCGCGACAACCGTCGCGACAATACGCTGCACATCTGGCAGGCTGGCGTAGCGCCATAGGCCTTGGTACATACCAAAAATGGTGGCGACTAGTGCCTGTACCGGAACGGCAACGAACAGTACTTGCAACGCTGAGACTGGCAAGCTGCCCGCATTCGATGCATCTGCAAACCCGAATAAGAGAAGTACCACTACCCACGATAGGCATAGCATAACGACATCATGCGCAAACGCGAGAAGGGCGCGTTCGTTGATCGAAAAGGATGTCATCTGGCTCCTTGATCTTTTTTTGTCGACATGTTTGTTATTTTTGTTTGATGTTGTTGCCGAATCTTACGCTCGGCTACGACTATTAACACTGAGTATGTTAACACCCAAGTTAACAGCATTGAAAGCGGTGGCAGCCATCGATAGGCCGAATCAGTTAGGGGTTTCCCTAAATGCCACCGCAACGCGTCGCCAGAGGCGAGCAACATGACGGCTGCGTAAGCAATTGCGGTTCGACGGTGGCTCCAGCCACAATCGATGATCAATCGCTGATAAACATGCTGGCGATGCGGCAGCCAGATTTTATCGCCGCGGAATGCTCGCCGCAAAAGAGTCACGGTAGCATCCATGAGGAAAGGACTAAACACCAAGACCGGAAGATACAGCGCCCAAGCGCCTACGGTCCAGCCGTACCAGCCCAAGGTGGCCGCGAGGAAACCCAATAAAACGGAGCCGCTATCCCCCATGAAGACACGCGCGTTTGGATAATTCAACAGGAGAAAGCCCAACACGGCACCGGAAACCGTTGCACAAATCACCGCAAGTTGGGGAACGTTGGCAAACGCAGCGGCGATTGCCATTGCACCGAAGCCAATGACCCCCATAAAGCCTGCCATTCCATTTGCGCCGTCCATGAAGTTATAGGCGTTCATGGACCAAACAATCGACAACGTCGCAAAACACGCGGCGACCACAAATGGCCAAGTTTGAGGGTGGGAAGTACCGAGTATCAACCAAACGACTAGGCTTCCGAGAAGCGTATGGATAGACAGCCGAATCGCCGGGGACAAACTTCTGAAGTCGTCGATTGCCGATACAACCACTACGCATATGCTGCCGAGGAAAATTGCCACCAGTGCGAGATCGTCGGCAACGTTCTCCACATACAAGATGAGGGCCGCAAACATGGCAAGTGACATGGCAATCCCACCAATTCGTGGGACGGCCTCCGAATGCATTGTCTGCGGCCTATTTACATGATCGAGCGCGAGGCTGGCGACTCGGCTGCGCAAGAAGAAAAAAATAATGCCTGCGCTAATCGCAGCAGACAACAAAAAAACTTGAAAAGCCTGCATCGGAAGCCGCCAAAATCCTCGTCTAAACGACAACGGGCACATGGTGCCCGTTGTCGTTACTTATGCCTATCTGCTTGCTAATCCAATTGCAGTGGTATTTTGCGCCGACCGTCTTGATTAATCGTTTACGGGGATCAGCAATGTGGTGGTAGTGCCGCTCGGCGCTTTCACGACAACCGACAAGATACCGCTGTTTCTTGTGTTGGTGCAGACGCCAGCAGCTATTGTCCAGTCAGCCTCGACCTGCACAAAATAGCGCGCGAAGCTGGTCCCCGACGCGTCCGCGCTTGGCGGGCATTTCCCCGAAGCCGGATCAAGCGTAACGCAAGCTGCAGTATTGCCGACGGTGTAGCTCGTCGGCGAGGTGATGTTTCCGTTGGTCGTCAAAAACGAGATGGTCGTGCCTGCCGGCATGGCGTTGCCATTGACGTCCACAATGAGAAGCTCTCTGGACAGCGACTTGGGCCTTGTCAGGTCACATGAAGGCAAATTAAAAGGCGCAGATACGGATGCCCCACTTGTATCGAAAAACAACGGGGTTGACGAAGATAGAACAACAACTAGCGATCCACGCGCGTGCATTGTCTTGCGCGGTGAACAAGAGCCCGGGGAGCTGCGCCCGACAACAGTTTCATCGCACAGTACACCGCTGTATTTGCCGTCTGGTCCGTCGAAGATGCCATTGTTATTAAAATCAATAAACGGTTCATTGGCATCCCTGATGCCATTTTCGTTGAAATCAACAAACGCTTCGCCACGGTCGGTACTCTTTCCGTCGGCATCGACCAGTTCACCCAAGTCAAACCAACCATTGCCGTTGAGATCGGTGAAGCCTTCCTCGCCTACCGCGTACGCGAGGACCGTTATCCGGCCGTTGCTTGGGCGTAAGGTCTGGCTGGTGAACGTGGCGGAACACGCGCCGTCCCTTGTAGTGCAAGAGCCGACGATCGAGCCACCTTCGGCGGTAAACGTGATCGCCGTGCCGTCCGGGACAGGATTGCGAAAGTGATCCGCAGTCCTCACCGTAATTTGAGTGGTCGTTCCATCAATATTCCACCCTTCAATATTGAGAGTTGATGCCGCAATCGAGAAACTGTCTTGCGCAGGAATGCCGGTCGTAATGACCAGTTGGTCAGACTGTGTCGTCAATGTCTGATTCCCTGCAACGGTGCTCGCGGTGACGCGCACCGGTGTACTCACCGTACCGGCCTGAACGTTGGTCACTACTAAACCCGTTGACGGATCCGATGTGGCGGTTACAGAACTTAGTGCAATTCCCCCTACAGTTGTATTGAGGGTGAAACTCACGGTGCGCCCACCCAACGGATTGCCACCAACATCAACGACCCGAAAAGACACCTGCGAAGTTTCTTGGCGCCCAGTGCCACCGGTACCACGTAAGGTGATCGACGTTGGTGTGGCCGACACATATTGGATCGAGCCCACCGCCGGCGCTGCAACCGATATGGTTCCCGTCGAAGATATCGCCAGCCCACTAACCGAGGCCGTAATGATGTCCGCACCCGCGCAACCAATGTCCCGATACGATGCGGTAGCGATTCCCCCGATCGTCACTACACTCGGCGTCAATGCCGCACGTCCGCTCGTCGCGCATGGCGACGTAAAGTTGACAGTAAAAGGCGTGTTTGTCGGCGCGCCACCCACGCTGATGGTGACGCTGACCGCCGAGGTGCCGAAAGCCGACAGCGTGCCCGCAGGGATGCTGACGGGTGTAATCGCGACACTCGCGGTGCCAAGCGCGTAGCCTACCGTGGCACTAACAGCAGTGGTAGCGCTACCAGTGCCAATTTGTCCTGACGCGGTTACGACACCGACGCCCGACCCCGTCACCGTCGCGTTCAACAACACGCTTGCCGCGCCGTTAACGTCGGTCAGAGCGGTTCCAGACGCTGGCGTAAATGTACCAAGCGCGGCATTGGTTGAAAAACTAACCACAGCCCCAACTGCAGGCGCCCCCGTGGTGGTTCGAAGCGTCGCCGTCACACGCGCTGGGCTGCCAGCAGTCACTGTCGTTCTGGCTGCTCCGGTCGTCGGATCAAAGAGCGCAACTGTGATGGCAGGTGCTGCGGTGGCAGTGTAAGCAACGCTACCCGTGACAGTCACGGCTGCCGCGCCACCGGTTACGACGGTTTGCGTGGTGCCCGTCACGGAGGCGGCTCCTGAAGACTTTGACGGGTAAAGAGTGACCGTTGCGACGCCGGCTGCGTCAGTCACTGCGGCCGCGTTGTCTGGGGAAAATGTGCCGATATTTGCATCCGTGGCGAATGTAACAACAGCACCTACAACCGGCGCTCCACTAGCAAGCTTGAACGTTGCACTCACCTTGGCTGGCTTACCTGACGTAACCGTTGTTGTAGCAACGTTTGTCGTCGCGTCGGTCAAGGCGAGAGTTAACGTGGGCGTGATGGTAGGTGCGGCGGTGGCAGTGTAAGCAACGCTACCCGTGACAGTCACGGCTGCAGCGCCACCGATTGCGACGATTTGCGTCGTGGCCGTCACGGTGGCGGCTCCTGAAGACTTTGACGGGTAAAGAGTGACCGTTGCGACGCCGGCTGAGTCA
>JACMOJ010000006.1 GCA_014378085.1 Burkholderiales bacterium
AGTGATCGGCGACCGCAACACCATTCGCGAATTCTGTTCGCTTAACCGTGGGACGGTGCAGGACCAGGGAGTCACCACCGTTGGCGACGATAACTGGCTAATGGCGTATGTACACATTGCACATGATTGTGTCGTCGGTAGCCACACCACGATCGCGAATTGCACCCAACTTGCCGGTCACGTTCAGGTCGGCGACTGGGCGACGCTTGGTGGATTCACCGGCGTTCACCAGTTTGTGAAAATCGGCGCACACGTCATGTGCGGCGTATCAAGCGTGGTACTAATGGATATTCCTCCTTACGTCACCTGCGGGGGCAATCCACTTGCGGCAGTCGGCATCAACGCAGAGGGACTTAAGCGGCGCGGTTATACCGCTGAGCAGATTAGTCACATAAAAAGCGCCTACAAGACGCTTTATCGCAGCGGTCTCAGCTTTGCCGACGCGAAGGCAGCTCTGGCTGGGGAAGCGTCGCCTGAGGTGGCTGTGTTGTCGAATTTCTTGCGCCAATCCACACGCGGGATTGTTCGCTGATGAATGATTTCCAGCCAACCAATCGGCACCCAGCGATCAAGATCGGCATTGTCGCGGGGGAGCCTTCTGGTGATGCGATCGCCGCGTCGTTGATCCGCGCGTTAAAGGCCGAGTATCCGCAACTTGAGTTTGTTGGTATTGCCGGCCCAAAAATGCAAGCGGCAGGTGCCAAGTCTTGGTTTGACATGGAAATGTTATCGGTCCGTGGGTATGTCGAAGTGCTCAGGCGTTTTCGTAAAATCTTTGCCATGCGAAGCGAACTTCGCGCCCGCCTTCTGCGAGAAAACGTACGATTATTTATTGGTGTCGATGCACCAGACTTCAATCTTGGCTTGGAACGAGATTTGAAGCGAGCCGGTATCAAGACGGTGCACTACGTGAGTCCTTCGATTTGGGCATGGCGTGGGGAGCGCATTCACAAGATCAAGGCGGCGGTCGATCACATGCTGACGATTTTTCCGTTTGAGCAAGCGATCTACGATAAAGCCGGTATTGTATCGACCTACGTTGGCCATCCGTTTGCCGACGAATTTCCCAAGACAAATCCACGTGATGCGGCGCGCACACAGCTTCGTCTAAAACCGGCGCAGCTTGTTGTGTCGCTGCTGCCGGGGAGCCGCCAGACCGAGCTCGACTATCACGCGGCACTTTTCATTGACACGGCGCAGGTGCTGCTGAAGCAGTTTCCAGACGCAACATTTCTGGTGCCGCTCGCGACCCGGGAAACACGCGAGCAGTTTGACGCGATGAAATGGAAAATGCGCGCGCAAGATTTGCCGCTGCAAATCCTGTTCGGGCATGCCAATTTGGCGTTAGCAGCAGCGGATGTCGCGCTGGTGGCAAGCGGAACGGCGACGCTCGAAGCCGCTATGTTGCGCTGCCCTCACGTGATTGCGTACCGTATGTCGCCGACGACGTTTCGCATGATGAAACGCAAAGCCTATTTGCCCTATGTGGGGCTGCCCAACATCCTCGCAGGGGAGTGGCTGGTGCCTGAGCTGCTACAAGACGATGCGACAGCGGAGAATCTCGCGCAGGCAATGGGCAACTGGATTCGGCACCGCGATGTTGCGGCGCGTGCACGTGTCCGCTTTGCTGAGATGCATGAAACATTGGCGGTCGGCAATGCGGGTCGTGTGGTTGATGCGTTGCGGCCGTTTCTTGCTCCGCTACTGGGCACCAGCGTTATTGCGGCACAAGTTAGCGCACGGAGCCAGCCGTTTGTTGAGGCACCTCGTGCCGCCGCGTAGCGCGATGCCGGGGTCCAGCACAACTGCGCGTTTCGCGTTGCGCTGCGGCGTGGATGAGGCGGGCCGGGGGCCGCTTGCCGGCGCCGTGTACGCGGCGGCGGTGATCCTTGATCCTGCAAAGAAAATTGTTGGCCTCGCGGACTCCAAAACGCTCTCTGAGAAAAAGCGACTGTTGCTAGAGGAAGCGATTATTCGTGACGCGATTGGTTATGCTATTGCGTGGGCAACGGTTGAGGAGATTGATCAAATCAATATTCTGCAGGCATCGCTGCTGGCGATGAAACGCGCGGTTGAAGCGCTGTCGACTGCGCCTGACGAAGCGATTGTTGACGGACTGCACGTACCCAATATCCGCATGCCTGCAAAAGCGATGGTTGACGGTGACCAACATATTGCCGAAATTTCTGCCGCGTCCATTCTCGCCAAGAATGCGCGCGATCGTGAGATGGTGAGGCTCGCAGAAAAATATCCTGAGTATGGCTTTGCACAACATAAGGGTTATGGCACCAAAGTGCATATGTTGGCGTTGCAAACACATGGACCATGCCCTATCCATCGGATGAGTTTTGCGCCGGTTCGCTTAGCGGGTGCACAACAGGTATTTTGGAAAGTCACCGATTGATGCGCGTCTTGAAGCATGATTGTCTGAACCCGCCCGCCCCTTCTGGGGTTTGAGGCAGAATGATGCCGCCGCCGATGGTCATTCGATCTCGCGACAACGCCACCGTCAAACAGTTGATTGGACTCGTCCATTCGTCACGGGAGCGAAAAAAAACTGGGCTAACCGTACTCGACGGCGCGCATCTCGTCGATGCATTCTTGCGCACAGGACAACGCCCCCACTTAGTGATTGTCGCCGAGTCAGCGTCTGACTCTGCCGACGTACGGGTGCTTCGACAAGACCTACTAAAGCATCAGCTCGCAGTTACGTTAGTTGCTGATGTACTGGTGACTGAAGCATCTCAACTGGAGTCGCCGGCGACGGTGATGGCGGTGGTGTTGACGCCGACCGCTAACCCAATCCCGGCGGATGCCTCGACCGTATTAGTGTTGGAAGGTGTGCAAGATCCAGGCAATGTCGGTGCAATGTTGCGTTGCGCAGCGGCCTTTAATTTTTCGCATGTGTTGTTGGGCGAGGGCACCGCGTTTGCGTGGTCACCAAAGGTGCTACGTGCGGCCCAGGGCGCACATTTTGTGTTGAATATTGTCGAGGGTGCATCGGTGTTGGATTTTGTATCGCGTTACCAAGGCCAAACATTGGCATTAGTGCCCAATACAAAGAGAAAGGCCGCGCAAGTTCTGGCAGATGTTGATTTGCACAAGCCGAGCGCAATACTCATTGGCAACGAGGGGGCGGGACTTTCAGTAGCAGTCATCGCCGCCGCATCGATTCGCGTGACGATTCCGATGCCGGGCACCATGGAGTCGCTCAACGCCGCCTCATGTGGAGCGATCGCAATGTACGAGTTATGTCGTCAGCGCGGTCCGCTCGCATCGGCGCCATCGCAATCGCCATCGCTATCGCTATCGCAATCGCTATCGCTATCGCAATCGGTCTAGCAATCGCGATCGAAATTGTCCTCTTAAGTAAATTAGGTACGAAAGCCGATGGACGTATCAACACCTCATACCATTCCGCAACCGCAGCGGAATTACCGTTACCTCGACCTTGTGATGGTCGGTTTCGTCACGGTCTACTTGTGTTCGAACCTGATTGGGCCAGCCAAAGCGGCGCAAGTCGATTTGCCGTTGATTGGTGCCTTTACCTTTGGTGCCGGCGTACTATTCTTCCCGCTGTCGTACGTATTTGGGGACCTTCTCACCGAGGTCTATGGCTATGCGAAGGCGCGTAAAGTCATTTGGGCCGGTTTTGGCGCGATGTGTTTTGCGGCGTTCATGGCGACGGTAGTGGTGGCATTGCCACCCTCGCCAAGTTGGCCGAATCAGGCCGCCTATGAACTCATCTTTGGGCAAACACCACGCATCGTGCTGGCGTCGTTGATTGCTTACTTCTGTGGGGAGTTTGTGAATTCGTTCGTACTCGCCAAAATGAAGCTTGCCGACGGCGGTAAACGTATGGGTTGGCGCTTTGTGGTTTCTACCGTGTGCGGGGAAGGTATTGATTCGTTGATTTTCTACCCAGTCGCGTTCTACGGTATTTGGGGCAATGACTTGCTCTTCAACGTGATGGCCGCACAATGGGGCTTGAAGGTCGCGGTTGAAATTCTTTTCCTGCCGCTGACGCTCCGCATTGTGCGGGCGCTCAAAAAGGCAGAGAGCGAGGATTACTACGACCGTAACACCAAGTTCACACCGTTCTCTCTTAAACAATGATCGACATTGTCGGGTCTATCGCGGCGGCGCTGACCACGCTGGCGTTTGTGCCACAGGTCGTCAAGATATGGCGTAGCCGCAGCGCGACGGACATCTCGTTGCCCATGTACGTTGTTTTCACCATCGGCGTTGCCATGTGGTTGGTTTACGGCCTGCTGCTGGGGGCATTGCCCATCATCATCGCCAACTGTGCAACACTTGTGCTGGCGCTATCGGTGGTCGTGATGAAGCTGCGATGGGGTTGATCGCGCGGAAATTTGTAAATGCGCTGGGTGGAAGCCTCCATCGACAAAGCTTCTAAGTGACCCTTAATGCCTTATGGCGCAGCGACACCATCAACCTTTTTAACGCACCGGGGCTTACCGCGATCCACATTAGTACTGGAGACATGAAAGGTATGATTAGTATTGCCAGAAAGTGCGCAAAGCTGCTCAAATGCGCGATCCAACTTGGGTAGGATTTGCCCGAGACTTGATAGTTCGGCGGCACCAGATTTAGCATACTGCTAGGTTCATGGTTAACAAGAACGGGGATCATCGCCCACAAGTAGCTCGCGATTGCCATTAACGAAACACCAGACAAAAGAATGGTTCCCCAAATCAAGCGCTTGGTTCGTGGGCCGTAAGATGCCAGGACCAGTGCCCAAAATAGCGGATATCCAGTCACCATCCTTAGCAGCGTCTTATGCTCAATAAAGATAATGCTGCTTTGTGGGGGCACTGAGGCAACAATTGCCAGTCCTGTTCGCACTTTCCAAGATTGATCAGTCTCGCGCAAAATCTCTATGACGCCTTGGCTGAACAACATTGGAAATAGTGAGTTTGCCAACACTCTTAGCCCGCGCAGGAATAACTCGGCACCCCCTAACCACCACCAAGCACAGAGTAGCGGAACCAGCCATAGGAACAACTGGGCGATCCACGCCAATAGAGGATACTTTGCTCTATTTAAGTGCGTTCGAACGCTCATTACGGGATAGCCATCTAATCCACAGGAAAAATATGACCATTCCGTCGATCATGATGAGAACATCCCACGCATACAAATGCGCCCAGTCAAACCATGCCTTTGAGTATTGGCCAAGGTAAAAAAGGCTGATGATCCGAACGAGATTGAGGCTCAAGATCGCGAATGCGCCAACAACCCAGCCAGCGATACGTTCTGACCAGCTCGCCGGAAACGCAACCATCCCGGCAACTAAGAGAACCACCGCCTCAAGGCCGCTACAACCGCTTGCGACCCGGACCGAAAAACCACTAACTGGGTCGCGCAAGATTGTGTTGATCACCTCGGCCATGCCACCTGAGAGCCGAACAGTTTCTCCAGCAATATAGACATTGGCTGAGATAAATCTTCCGACAATATGCGCATCCACCCACGGCGTTGTCTGGAGCGCAAACCCCAAGAAGGCGGTCGCGCAGAAGACTAATAAGAACCGCGTCGTTGGGTCGAGGGAGAATTTCTTTCGCAATGACTGAGAATTTTCTGTGCGCATCAATGCGGGTTTACGCTTGCACGTGTAGTGTTCCTCGGCGAGTCGACAGAATCAGCCGCGACGCTGGCGCTGTTTGAACAGGCCGAATCCTGCAATAAGCATCGCAAACGCGATCAATGCCCATTCAGATAGGGTGGGTATAGGCACTGGTGGAGCCGTAGTGCAAGTGGGGGGGCGCGTTATCGTATTTCCCCCACCAAGCGTGATGGTCCCGGTAGGTGCCAGTATTCGGCCGATCATCGTAGCCGCGTTAAGCACTGTTACCGCGTTTGCTGAATCCAAGATCGTACCCTTGAAAGTTGTGTTTGCACCAAGCGTGGTTGCGCCGGTGGGTGCCCAGAACACGTTTGACTCGCATGCGCCGCCTGTCACCGCCATCGTTGTGCCGGCTGCAGTGGTTAGAGTCCCGGTTGGCCTAAAGATATAAACGCCAGCCCCGCTCAGCGTAACGGTCCCCGCAGAGACCCCCATTGCCCCCCCGCTTGAATAGCAGCCTGGTGGGAAGACGCCTGGTCCTAACCCTCCTCCTAAGTTCACCAAGTTGAGATTAACCGCGCCGCCGCCGAGGGGTGTGCAGGCTTGGCCGTTTACCGCCGTCACAGCGTTATCCCGCTCGGTCGTCCGTGCAGCATTACAGGGGACGGCCGTAGTCCCAGTAATTACCGCCGTCGAGGCTCCGGTGTAACAACCATCCCCAGTAATCGTGCTTGCCGCCGACGTCAACGTAAGCGCCGTAAC
>JACMOJ010000471.1 GCA_014378085.1 Burkholderiales bacterium
ACGGCTACGCCAGCTTGCATCTACAACACGTCGGCAGCGACCGACAAATTTGGACCGGAAGTCCGTTTAGTTTGCTGTCGCGCTTGAGTGGTGCCGCGCAAGATAGTGAAGCGATCGACCGTGTACAGGATTTAAGTTTTGCGCTGGATCAAATTCTTGCCAGCCCTGTCGGCGCCAGAGTTGATCGATCCCGCATCGTCGCGGCGGGCCACTCCTACGGTGCAAATACGTCGATGCTTGCGGCGGGGGCGATTGTCGAACGCGATGGTCGCAGAATCGCGTTTCGCGACCCCCGTATCGGTGCCGCAATACTGTTATCGGCACCACCTTTCTACGGCGCAGGCGACCCAAAATCAATTTTGGGGGACGTTGATATTCCGACCCTGCACATCACCGCAATGGAAGACGATATTGCCATTCCCGGCTACCGTTCGGGCGTCGCGGATCGGCTTGATGTCTACCGCGCAATGGGCAATGCCAAGTCTAAGGCTACCCGCGCAGGAAAAACACTGGCCGTGTTTAGCGGCGGCTCTCACAGCATTTTTACCGATCGCCTCGGTACTGGCGGTATTGCGCTAAATCCAAAAGTGAAGGCCGCGACCCGCGATCTGACACTTGCGTTTCTGCAAAGCCTCGGTACGCCTGACGCGGGCAAGCGTAGACGGGATGGTGCCATGGCCGACTGGCACCTACAATATGCGCCGCTATTGGCAAGCTTTGAACAAATCGGTGTGGGAAACTAGTGGCGTACTAGTACTACTGCACGTGACCGGTTTTATTCAACAAACCGTTCCAACCAAGGCGTCAAAATGTTCACATCACCGTCGACCAACATCACCTCCCTTCAAGCAATACCGCGCCGCAAGGCTAATTGGGCATGTGCAATCACGGTGACGCTCGTCACAATCGGCCTAGTCGGGTGTGGCACACCGCAGACACAGCGGCGCGTAGAAACAATACCCCTGCCCACAAGACCGGCCCCCGCGCTAGAACTCGAGCGATCCACAACGCTGCAAAAACTCGCGACGGAAGCCACCGCACTGTCTCCACTCGCCACCACCGAACTCGGCAAAAATTTCTTGCGTGCCACCGAAGCGCTGCCTTCCATCGCGCCGCGCACCGTGTACCGCGACGACAACTCGCGCGAATATTTTTCATCCGCAGAAATTGCCGCACTCACCGAGGAGCGGCGCAAGAAACTCGCCCCTATTGAACTCGATGAATACCGGTACTACTACACCAAGTACGGCTCGCCACTCGCCTACCTTCGCGCAATTGAACTCGCCAGCGGGCATGGCTTAGCCCAAGTGAGTCAAGCCAACATTTTGGACTTTGGCTACGGCTCCATTGGCCACTTACGCTTACTGGCAAGCCTCGGTGCCAATATCGTCGGTGTTGACCCAGATAGTTATCTCGACGCGTTGTACAGTCAAGCGACCGATCAAGGCTCGGTAGCGGCTGCCCGCCTCGTCTATCGCGGTGCAGCCGGTTCAGTCACGCTGGTCCACGGTCGTTGGCCGACCACACCTGCCATTGCGCAGACGGTCGCGAGTCGCGGGCCGTACCAACTCATCATTTCCAAGAACACCTTAAAGCGCGGGTATTTGAAACCCGAGCGACGCGCGCCAAAAAATCAGCTGATCGAGCTCGGCGTCAGTGACGATGTTTTTTTGAAAGCGACATTCAACGCGCTGGCACCGGGTGGGCTTTTAATAATTTACAACCTCGCGCCGAAACAAGCCGCCGCCGATAAACCCTACCTACCGCACGCCGATGCGCGTTCGCCGTTCAGCGCCGAGCAGTTTGCTCGCGTCGGGCTGGAAGTCGTTGCACTCAACATTGCCGATCACGAATTTGTTCGGCAGATGGGCGCGGCGCTTGGCTGGGATAAAAACGATCAGGGTGAAGTCGTGAATGACCTCTCTACAAATCTGTTTGCCCTTTACACCGTCGTGCGGCGCAGCAAGTAACGGGCAACGGCAGGCATTCTGCTACTTGGTTTTTTTGCGCTTGGGCAACGGTTTGACTGACCACGGTGACGCCGCCGCGCGGGGTAACTTTGAGGTCAAATTCAGCGCGGGTTTGCCTTGCACGGGCGTCCCCGGTCCCGCCTTATTTACGGTTGCGGTGGCGGATTTCGGCATTGCTTTCTTGCCGACGACGACATCGGCACCACGCGATGATTTTTTTTGCGTGTTGTGCGACCCCGCGCGCGGCGCTTTGTGCGACGACGCGCTGGCGGCAACATTGTGCGCAAACCGAGTTTTGCGGTTGGGCAGCATCACAAAACCCGTGACTTCCTCTCGATCGTGATAAAGCTGCTTCACCTGCAAGATGTAGGACTTACCCGCTTCCTCCAACGCCTCGCCGATGATCTGCCGGCAACGTTCAACTTCTTCGTTGCGCTTTTTCATCGGCAGCTTTAAGTTAAAGATGGCGTAACGCGCCCAGCCGTTAGCCAGCCATTTCGCCACCAGTTTTGCAATTCGCGCAGGCTGTTCCACCATGTCACACACCAACCAATCGACCGGGACGTTAGGTGTGTACTTGAACCCGTCCGCGCGCATGTGTTTCACCATCGCGTTGTCAACTAGGTCGCCCTTCAGCGAGCCGTTATCAACCGCGGTGACACGCAGACCGCGCTGCATGAGCTGCCACGTCCAGCCGCCCGGGGCCGCACCAAGATCCACGGCGCGCATGTCGGGTTGTAACGCTTCGTCCTGCCCGCTACCGAGGAACACTTGGATGGCTTCTGCGAGTTTGAGCGTCGAACGCGACGGCGCTTCGGCGGGCATACGAAAGCGCGGAATGCCAAGCGGATCATCCGCAGACAGATGCATGTCGGCGATGCCAACCCGCGCCTGTTTGTCCGGCGTGAGAAATATCATCGCGCGGTATTTGGTATGACCGGCTAACATGCCTGCCTCGGCAAGTAACTCGCGCAAGCGCGGCTCAATTGCCTTCGCTGATCGGGACAACGCTTTCCCGTCGTTAGTATCCGGATACTCCACCCGACAATCGACCACGTGGTCGATGCCACGCGCGGCGAGAAATGTGGTCAGGGCTTCAAATATCGGGTTCACACGGTCGTTAGACGTCAATGTAACCGGCACCTCTCTTGTTAACAGCAGCTGGCGCGCGAAGGTGAGGTCGTGAACGGAAACACGAAAATTGGCTTGCGCAGCAGCACAGGAAACGCGAACAAATCCGGCATCTTCTTGCAAGTCGACAATTTCTCCGCCAAGCCGCTCTTGCAGTTCAATGCCCAGATCGCGTTCAAATCCGGCTCGGCAATACCCTAACCACGCAAGATTGAGGGGAGTTGTGGTGATAATTTTGGTCGTCATGCCTGCACTTTACATCTGATACCCTATTGCAAAGCATCCAACGCGGTACCAACGCCGAGAACCCAGACGCCCAACAAGGATTGCATTCCCCGAAATCTCCATCCCCTATGCAAATAAAAATGACCCGACACTTCCCCATAACCGCCTTTTCCCTCTTGGCCATGTTGGCCCTGTTGACCCTGTTGTCCCTGTCGGCCATGCCGGTATTCGCCACGTCCACAGATACCGAATTCAGCGGGCTCGCCAAGGCGCGCAATTTCGCCGAGCTGGAATCGCTCGCGCGGAAAAAATTGGCCGAAAATAGTAAAGATGACGTGGCGCTTTGGTACCTCGGCCGCTTCGCGGCGGGCGACGCAAAAAAACGGGAGGAGCTGATCCCCAGAGCCGAACAGTGCATTAAAGAGTTGCCACAATCTGCCCGCTGCCACAGCACACTTGGCTCGCTATATGGTGTCGCGGCGATGTCGGCAGGCATGACGGCCGGCCTCAAATACGCGGGCAGCATCAAGGAGATGTTGCAAAAGGCCGTCGAGCTCGACCCAACACACTTCGACATGCGGCGCGACCTAAACCAGTTCTACCTGCAAGCGCCCGGGTTAGTTGGGGGCAGTGTACGCAAGGCGATTCAAAACAGCGCCGACTTCGCGAAGGTCGATCCAATCCGCGCACAGCTGCTGCGCGCTGAGGTGCATATTTACGAGAAGGAATTTGACAAGGCTGAGGGCATCATCAACAACATCAAGCCCGGCGCTGACACCGACCTTGCTGACACTTTACGCGGCTCTGCCACCTCGCTTGGTTTTGCGCTGATTAACGCCAATGCATCACCCAAAGCGCAGAAACTTTTTGAACGCCAGATTGCCGCTGACGCGAGCAACGCCAACGCGCACTTAGGCCTTGGCCGTGCCTTACTTGAGCAAAAACAAATTGAGGCCGCCATCGCTGCCATGGAGCGCGCGTTGCAGATCGACCCAAAATTAAACGCACACTATCGCCTCGGTATCGCCTACCAAAGCAAGGGGGACAAACAGAAGGCGGCGGCGATGTACAAGCAATTCCTCACGTATTCCACACAAGGCCGCGCGGCGGACGACGCCCGCAAGCGACTGGAAGAGCTGAAGGCGAGCTGAAGTTGCGCTAGTGCTATTGGCGTCACGGCAGCGGCTCGGCGGCCCGCATTCGTGAGCAGAATCAACAGCGCCGACGCGTCGTCTAAAATAGCGCCGATGAACGACGTACCTTCTTCCCGCAGCAGCGATTCAATGCGAGATAAATACCCCGCCCCGCACCGATTTGACAAGTATCTCGGTACGTTATGGCGCAACCGTGACTTCCGGGTGCTGTGGGTCTCGCTGACGATCACCCACTTTGGTGGTCAGGTCACCTTTCTTGCCCTGCCGCTCACTGCGGCGCTCATTCTGCACGC
>JACMOJ010000472.1 GCA_014378085.1 Burkholderiales bacterium
GAGCGCCGATCGCTCCAGCGGTGGCATGAATAGCTTGGACAGTAGGCTTGCAGACGAGCCAAAGTAGTGGCGGATCAATTCGACACATGGCACCACCAACCGGGCGCCATCGGCTAGGGTAACCATGACGGCGTACGAATGCGTGTGGAGGCGATGCCAGGGATGCTCGCCAAGCGGCAACAGGAATGCGCCACTTTCGAAACTGTGGCCAACCTTTATTAGGCGGGTGCTTGTGGGGTAGATCTGAACGCTGTTGAACGCCTCTAAGTGGTAATCCGGCCGACAAACCAGCTCCCGATCCATGTAAATGTCGCCAATTCGCAGCAACACCAGCGATCCTACCGAAACATTGACCTCAATTTGCCGATCATGCTCGGTTGCGTCCGCGTTTAGAAGGCACTCAAGACGATCGGCGATGTCGGTAAGGGCTACGCGGGAGAGGACGACCCGAATGGACGGCTGCTTACTTCGAAGCGAGCGATTGGGATAGGTGACTTGTCCAAACCAATCTATGCGCCAGCAACTGGCTCCAGCGGGAAACGCGTCGATTCTTGGAGTATTTTCTTTTTGGACGATGATGTTGAAATCAGTGAATTGCCTGTGCTAAACATTGCCACCTTCTAAGTGCTAAATCACGCTTGTCTGGTGCAACACTTAGAGTTGATAACAAGGCTGGATGAATCGGGCGCCCGCGTGACCTATCTTAAATCTGTTCAGTTCGTCGATCGACTAGATGAGGCCTTTGTCCTTCGCCTCGCAGTTGACGACACTTACATACTAGCGGACATATTCTGGCGCGAGAGCGCCATCGGCTACGTAAAGTTGACCGTCCGAAACAGCGAGGCGACGTTAGGCGACATTCTCATAAGAGAGTGCCCGATCACGTTCCAAACACCAATATTGTGGCTTGTTCATCGGCTGCGAATCAGGTCATTTCGTGCCCGCGGTATCGGCACCAAAGCTTTGGAAATCGTACTTGCGACTGCGCGGGATCGCGGAATACGACGGGTAACCGGCACGATGGATAGTGCGGACGCGACCAGACTAGCCCGTTGGTATCGGTCGCTTGGGTTCGATGTTTGCGAAAAAACGAACACCATCACTAAGATTCTCTAGCCTTCCTGACCATAAGCGGCGGCGGGCGCTGCTCGCAGAGGCAAGCTATTTTTGGCTAGGTACATCCGCATCCTAAGCGGCTGTTTTATAAAGATAATATGGATTCGTATAATTAAATATTCTCACTTCCTGTTAAATAATCTCATTTTCTATTGATTATTCACAACCAACCCCGCCTCATGCGCCATCTGATCCGCGTGATACGAGCTGCGTACCATCGGCCCACACGCGGCATGCACAAAACCCATTTTGTAGGCTTCGGTTTCAAACATCTTGAAGTCGTCCGGCGTGACATAACGCAGCACCGGCAAATGATGGCCGGAAGGTTGCAGATATTGGCCGACGGTCAGCATATCAACGTTATGTGCACGCAAGTCACGCATGACGTCCAAGATTTCTTCATTGGTCTCACCAAGACCGACCATCAACCCGCTCTTGGTTGGCACGTTCGGATGTTCGGCTTTGAAATCCTTCAGCAACTTCAATGAGTGTGCATAGTCGGAGCCTGGACGCGCTTGTTTGTACAAGCGCGGCACGGTCTCTAAGTTGTGGTTCATTACATCCGGTGGTGCTTCGCGCAAGATGCCGAGCGAACGATCGAGGCGTCCACGAAAATCCGGCGTGAGAATTTCAATCTGGGTGGTGGGCGAGTGTGCACGAGTTTGGCGGATACATTCGACAAAATGTCCGGCACCTCCATCACGCAAATCATCGCGATCCACACTGGTGATGACTACGTATTTCAATTTCAATTTGGCGATGGTTTCGGCCAAATGGCGCGGTTCGTCTTGATCTAGCGGCAGCGGGCGGCCGTGGCCGACGTCACAAAACGGGCAGCGACGTGTACATAGATCACCCATGATCATAAAGGTGGCGGTGCCTTTGCCGAAACACTCACCGATGTTTGGGCAGGAGGCTTCTTCACACACACTGTGCAATTTGGCTTCGCGCAGAATTTCTTTGATCTCGTAGAAGCGGGTAGATGAAGAGCCCGCCTTCACACGAATCCAGTCGGGCTTTTTCAGACGCGGCGCGTCGGACATCACCTTGATGGCGTAGGTGCCAAATAAGCGCGCAGTTTTAGCTTGCGATTTTTGTTTTTCGCCCGCGACTACCCCAGGCTTGCCGTCCAACTTTGTATCAACTTCAGCCATACAGATTCGCTTTCAAGTGCTTGAGCAATTTCTCGCTGATAACGTCCATTTTATCTTGCACGCCCAGTTCGCTCATCTGGGTGGTGGCAAGGCCTTCGTACCCACAAGGGTTAATGCGTGAAAACGGCGCAAGATCCATGTCGATGTTCAGCGATAGGCCATGATAGGTGGCGTGATTCGCCACGCGTAATCCGACTGCGACGATTTTGGCGAAATGCAGCCCCCTCTCCCTCGGTCCCTCCCCCGCGAGGGGGGAGGGAAGCGAATCGGGAGCGCCATGTTCACGATTCCCGCTCTCGGGAGATGGCAGAGAAGTCAAAGCCTCTCTCCCTCGACGGGAGAGAGGTTGGAGAGAGGGTGAGCCATTTGCAACATAAACACCGGGCATGCCAGCTTGTCGTAATGCGACGATGCCATATTCTGCGAGTAAATCGATGACCGATTGCTCGATCCGGTTCACAAGGCTTTTGACGCCGTAGCTCCGCTGGCGCATGTTGAGCAGCAGATACACCACGAGTTGCCCGGGGCCGTGATACGTCACTTGCCCACCGCGGTCAACTTTTACAACCGGAATGTCACCGGCATCAAGAATATGTTCAGGCTTTCCGGCCAACCCTTGGGTAAAGACTGATCGATGTTCTAGTAACCAGATTTCGTCGCCTGACTCTGGTGTCATCGCACGGTTGTGCGCGCGCATGGCATCAAAGGTCTGCTGGTAATCCGCGATGCCCAGATGTTTGATTAGGGGGGCGGTCAACGAGGATTTAACGACCATGACAATCCACCACAAAATTGGACCCCGGACCAAGTCCGGGGCGACAACTCATAGGGCCATCAGCACCGCAGGATGCGCGGTGAGTTCGCGGTAGATGTCGTCGAGCTGCGGCTTCGAGGTCGCGTTGATGGTCGCGGTGACCGAAATAAAATTGCCGTTCTTCGACGGCCGCATTTCGAGGGTGGCGATGTCAAAGTCCGGCGCGTGTTTGAGTACGATCGCGGCAACCGTTTGTGCAAAGTCAGGACGCGCGGGGGTTGCATCCTGAGACTTCATACGCCCCATTGCCTTAATTGGAAACGCGGTCGGAAACACCAATAACGTGTCTTTGGTTTCCGAGCCTGCTTCGCCCACCTGGCCAATATGTTTGGGTTGTGTCATTACTCAGTTATTCCGCCGCGCTGGCGATGCCTGCCGCGGGTGGCAGATCGCGTTTGTAGTTTTGGAAGAGTTCATACATCTTCTTGAACATCGGTCCGGGTTTGCCGGCCTCGGCGCCGTGGCCGACAGGTTTGCCGTCAACGGAGACAATTGGCACCACTTCTTTGGTCGAAGAGAGTATCCAAAGTTCATCGGCAGCACGAACCTCTTTGCGCGATACACGACGCACTTCAAGTGGCATACCGGCTTTGCGCGCCAGTTCCATCATCAGCACGTAGGTAATCCCGGCCAGAATGAGGTTGTCCATTGGCGGACACAAAATCACGCCATTTTTGACCGCCGCGATATTTGAGGCAGACGACTCGGTGAGATAACCATCGCGGAACATGATGGCCTCATCGGCACCAGCCAAGCTGGATTCGTGTTTCAGTAACACCGCGCCCAGCAGTGCGGTGGATTTGACGTGACACTTCAGCCAGCGATTGTCATCCAGCGATGCCACCGAAATACCATTGGCGTAGATCTCAGGCTTCGGTGTGGCGAGCGGATTCACCATCATAAACACGGTCGGCGTCAGCCCCGCGGGCGGTGGAAAGTCACGTTTGGCCACACCGCGTGTGACTTGAATGTATACGCCGACGTTGCCACCACCGTTACGCGCAATCAATTCGTTGATGGCGGCTTCCCATTTCTCGATTGGATAGGGGTTGGTGAGATACAGCTCATCCATCGAGCGTTGCAATCGCAAAAGATGTTCTTTGGCGCGCAGGCCACGGCCGTCGTAATACGGGATGACCTCATAAACGCCATCACCGAAAATGAAGCCGCGATCGAGCGGTGAGATTCGAGCGTTCTCCAAAGGCATGTATTCGCCATTCAGAAATACCGTTGGCAGACAGAGCGCTTGGGTCATCTTGGCACCTTCATCTATAAAAAGCGGGTCATTTAAACATCAGTCGAATCGCGTCCCAGCCACGGCCGAGGAAACCGGCAACTTTGACATCCTCAAGGGCGACGACCGGAATTTCGGCGATCGTTTTGCCGTCACGAACCAATTTCATTATCCCTGCTTTCTGGCCGGGTTGCAGTGGCGCCAGCAGTGGCTGTGTGGTGCTGAGTGTGGCGGAAATTCCGGTGAATTTGTCCTTCGGTAACGTCAACCAAACGTCGCGGTCAAAGCCGAGTTTGATGGTGTTTTGAGTGCCTTTAAAAATCTCCGGTGTGGCGATCGCTTGACCCTTGGTGTACATGCGTTGTGAGTCAAACATCTGGTAGCCGTAGTTGAGCAACTTCTGGCTCTCTTGTGTGCGTGCCGTGTCGGAATTGGTGCCGAGCACCACCGCGATGAGGCGGCGTTCGCCGCCCGCTGTGCTTGGTCGTTTGGCCGTGGCAATCAGGCAGTAACCCGCCGCATCCGTGTGGCCGGTCTTGAGGCCATCGACGGTGGGGTCGATGAACAACAACCGATTTCGGTTGGGTTGGGTGATTTTGTTGTGGGTGAATTCCCGCTCTTTGTAATAGGCAAATTCCACCGGAAAGTCGCGAATGATCGCGTTGGCCAGCAGCAGCAGGTCTTCTGCGGTGGAGTAGTGCTGCAGGTTTGGCAGTCCTGTCGAATTCAAGAAGTTGGTGTTTTTCATGCCTAACTTTTGGGCGGTTTTGTTCATTAGTTGCGCAAACACATCCTCGGAACCTGCCACCGCTTCGGCCAGCGCGATGGACGCGTCATTGCCACTTTGCACGATCATGCCGCGGATCAGCATTTCGACGGTTGGCGTCTGTTTCGGATCGATGAACATGCGTGAGCCTTCGGCTTTCCACGCACGTTCTGAAACGGTGACCGCCTGCCCAAGGGTGAGTTTTTTGGTCTTGATTGCGTCGAATACCAAATAAGCTGTCATCAGTTTTGTTAAGGAGGCCGGTTCAAACCGATCACCGATGGCTTGGCTTGCCAAAATTTGTCCGCTGCTCGCATCAAACAGCACATAAGCGCGTGCCGTCATTACAGGCGGCGGCACGTCGGCGCTTACCGTGGGGATTTGTGCACTGGTGGTGGCTGCGGTGAGCGTCAGCGTAAGCGTAAAGGCAAGCAGGAAATTGCGAAGATTCATTTGGTTCTTATGGTTTAGAAATAACGGGTGAAAAATCGTGCGACTGTTTGACGCGCGCTTGGATCGCTTCGGCTTCGATGCGGGTGGTGTAAGGCCCAAGACGCACGCGCCACAGCCCGTCCTTAAAGACCGCAATGATGGGCTCGCGGTTCCAATCGAGTTCGCGCGCCATACGATCGCGGAAAATGTTGGCGTTCTCTTGCGAGCTAAAGGCACCCAGCTGCAAGAAGAGCTGCGTGCCGTCGGCCGTAATCGGCGAAGTCGCAATGACGGGCTGGGGGGGTGTATTTACAACGGTTGGTGTCGGGATGGGTGCGGTGGCAACCGGAGGTGGTGTGGTCGTTCGCACCGGTGGTGGTGAGATGCGCGGCGGCACGACAGAACGATCACCGGCAAAAACACGCTCGACGGTGACTTGCGCGCTGCCTCTGCGGGCGATGTCGAGTCGGTGTGCGGCGGCGTAGGATAAATCAATGATGCGATCCGAATGAAACGGCCCGCGATCGTTGACCCGCACCACGACAGACTTCGCATTGGCCGGATTAGTCACGCGCACATACGATGGCAGTGGTAGCGTCGGGTGTGCGGCGGTCATCGCATACATATCGTAGATCTCGCCGTTGGAAGTCATGTTGCCGTGGAATTTACGGCCGTACCAGGAGGCGATACCACTTTGGCGGAAAGGGTCGTTGTTCACGACCGGCGCATAACTGCGACCAAACACCGTGTAAGGTTTGTTGGCGCCGGAGTGGAATTTCTCGGCGTGAGGAACGGCGTCCGCAATGCTGTCGAGGTGGGCCGGGGAGTTTTTGCCTGCGTCGGCACCGGGGCCGTCATCGAGGTAATAACCACCTTGGCCGCTCGGTTTGGATGCGGTTGATGGCGCGGGCTTCTGTGCCGGGCTGGGAACAGCGGGAGATTTTGGTGCAGACGAGCACGCGGCGAGGAACGACACCAACACTAGACCGGCAATAACCGTTGCAAGGCGATGATGTTGGTGTGCGGAAAGCGGCGATGCGTTTGCTGGTAGGGGCACGGAGGTAGAAAGTGGCTGCAGGCGGACAACGCACATTTTCGCCGCATTTCGGCGACAAACCCGAGGCCAGCCAAAAACTAATGCAAATACTCGTTGAGTCGGTAGACCGGCGGCTACATTTGCCGAAAACGCCCCGTGAAGGCTGCAGACACCAGCACCAGTTCGCTGCTGCCACGAAGTTTGACGCGCATTCTGCCGACCTCATCTTTTATGACGCGTTCAATGGCCGCCACACGGATGACGGATGAGCGGTGCACCTGCCAGAACTCATCGGGGTCAAGCTCGTTGAGCAACTCTCGTATCGGCGTGCGCACATAGCGCTCTTTATCGGCGGTGATGACCGCTGTGTACTTGTCGCGCGATTGGAAAAACAACACTTCGCCCGTGGCGATGACATCGATCTCGCTGCCCTGCCCGCAATTGAGCCAACACAAATACTTACGATCCGTCGTATAAATTTGTTTCAACGCATCGATCAGCTTTTGATTAACATTGCCTGTCGCGCCGCTGTCGACGCCGC
>JACMOJ010000473.1 GCA_014378085.1 Burkholderiales bacterium
ATCTGCCTGCCCCTCGGCAACTATTCTCTCGAATGCCGCCCGCGCAGCGCGCGCGTCTCCGCGTTGCAAAGCTTCCATCCCGGATTTACCTAGCGAGCGAACATCAGAGGGTTGCGTTAGCATCATGCGCCGGTAAGTTGCGATTCAGTGATTGTTTGCGGACGGTTGAACCGTCAGCGCCAAAACGTCGTGTCACCGCAGAGTCTATAAAGTTGGTAAGATTGATTGCAGGAAGATGTGAGTTAATTTTTGTCGCTGGAGGAGGTTCGCTGCGAAATTAATCGTCGCTTGCCCGGACAATCGAATTTTACATCTTGCCACTCGTCGTACAACGCAGGTGAAGTCTTGAATCGCAGGGGCTGATATTTAATCGGCATTTATGTTCTGTTGGTGCGGCGAAGCAGTCAGTTTGCAATTGGTGCGTTCCCGTTAAGAAACAGTTAGAATCCCCGTCTTTATTTCAAAGCCATGACGCGCGACTGCAAAATGGGCAGTAATTAAAGGATATTTCATGGACTACGCTCAACAACAGCGATCTCCCGGCAAGCATCTCACTGGCATCGTCGCTGTCCTCATTTTGCACGCGGTGCTCGGCTACGCTTTGATGAACGGTCTCGCGACAAAAGTGATGGATGTCATCAAGAAGCCGACCGAAACGAAGATCATTGAGGAAGTCAAGAAGCTGCCTCCGCCAGATACACCGCCCCCGCCTCCGCCGAAAATGGTGCAGATCCTGCCGACATTTGTTCCACCACCAGAGGTGATGGTTCAAGCGCCTGTGACGGCACCGGTGATTTCAAACCGGACCGCGGTCGCCCCGCCCGTTTATGCGCCACCCGCGCCGCCAGCGCCGGTCGCCGCCGTGGCACCACCACCAAGCGTCGGCGTAGCGTGTCCTAACTCGCAAGAAATCCGTACAAGCATCAAGTACCCGGTGCAGGCGCGTAAGGACGGATTGCAGGGCGAAGTGATCATTGAGATGACCATCGCGGCCAATGGCGAGGTCAAGGACGTGGAAGTGAAATCGTCGTCCAACCGCGCGTTCAACAGCGTGTCTATTGCTGCGTCCCGTCAATTCAAATGTAACGGGCAGGGCAGAGACGTTCGCGTGCAGGTGCCCTACTCATTCAAGTTAGTCGATTAATTGACCACTGGCCATTTCGCTTAGATTGCCGTGGCCTGCCGGTTAAGACCTGCACCTCAAATTTCATTTTGTTATTTTTTATCGGAGGAAATATGTCATTTATCAAACGCATCCCCGCACTGCTGGTAGCGGCAGTTGTTTTTTGCGCGCCACTGGTTACAGCGGTCATCGCACTTCAACCTGCAAATGCCGTCGCTCAGGCGCCCGCTGCAGACGCGCCCAAGGCTGTAGCGCCAGCGCCAACAGCGGCACCTGCCACGCCCGCAGTCACGAAAGAAGCAGTGGAGAATCCTTACGGCATCAAGGCAATGTTGGAGCACGGCGACTGGGTGTCCAAAGGGACGCTTGCCATCCTGGTCATCATGTCGATGGGCACGTGGTACATCCTGATCGTGAAACTGTTTGAACAATTCCGCCTGATGAAAGAGTCCAACGAGGTTGGGGAATCTTTCTGGGCAGCGGGTTCGCTCCAGCAAGGCATCGATGGCCTGAAAGAAGGCAGCGCGTTTCGTTTCATCGGCGAGAGTGGCATTAAAGCCACGAGCCATCACTCCGGCTTGATGGGTGACGTCGATTTGAATGAGTGGATCACGATGTCGATTCAGCGTGCTTCGGAGAACGTACAAAACCGGATGCAGGACGGATTGGCATTCCTTGCGACCGTCGGCTCAACCGCGCCCTTCGTTGGACTATTCGGTACAGTCTGGGGGATCTATCACGCATTGACCGCGATCGGCATCGCCGGCCAAGCATCGATTGATAAAGTTGCAGGTCCAGTGGGTGAGGCGCTGATCATGACAGCCATCGGCCTGGCCGTTGCGGTTCCGGCGGTATTGGCTTACAACTGGCTGGTGCGTCGCAACAAGGTTGTGATGGAACGCGTTCGCACCTTCAGCGCTGACCTTCACTCCGTGTTGTTGAGCGCCAGCGGCAAAAAGAGATAATCCGCGCGGTCACGCACAGACTCACGACGCACTAGGAGCCCCGTATGGGAATGAACATTGGTTCGGATGGTGGCGGCGAAGATGAAGTTATCTCCGCCATCAACACCACGCCGCTTGTGGATGTGATGCTGGTGTTGCTGATCATTTTTCTGATCACGATCCCAGCAATCGTACAGAACGTGCCGGTAACGCTTCCGGCAGAACGCAATATCGTCACGCAAACCAAACCTGAGAATATTGTTATCTCGGTCAACAAGGACGGGGATATTTTCTGGAATCAGCAACCGATGGCAGACACGGACGCATTGTTCGACAAGCTGAAGGTGATTGCGGTGTTGCAACCGCAGCCGGAAGTGCATATTCGTGGCGATGAAAATGCACGCTATGAATCGGTGGGCAAAGTGGTCTACACCATGCAGCGCGCCAGTATCCTCAAAATTGGCTTCATCACCGAGCCCCCCCCGCTGAACTAGAAGGAATCTGTCATGAGTATGAATATAGGATCAAGCGGGGGC
>JACMOJ010000474.1 GCA_014378085.1 Burkholderiales bacterium
GCTAAATTCTTCTTGCGCTTTTCTTCTTCATATAGCTGGTGAACGCGCCCTGCGGCCATCTGTACTTCTTCTGCGATTAAAGCGGCTTCGAGTTGCTTTTCAGGCGGCACTACGCCGTCCAGAATCGCAATCTTTGCCGCTTCATCATGCGCAAGTTTTTGCTTGCGCAGCTGCTCTGCACGCTTAAGTGCCTCGAAAAGTTTGCTCATTCAGACGCGATAAATAAGTCAATAAAGTCAAAAATAAAGGTCAAAAACGTAAGCCAATTTTGCTCGATACCGTGGTGGTATCGCCAATTCTTTCCGCCTCTGCCGAGACCGTGGCGAAGGCGAGGCGGGTATCAAATCCAACAAAGGTTCGAGTGCGGTTAACCGTGACGCCGGCCAGACTGGTTCCGGCAGCATTTGTACTCGTCCTTAGCGTTCCGATACCAATGTAGGGCGTCACAACAACGAGCGGCTTTGCAATAACGAAATCTGCGCCCAATGATCGAAAGCTTACGTTCGTCGCACCAAGTTCGCGATTTGCCGTGAGACGAAGCGTGGCCCCTGGCGCGACCAAACCCGGGTCAAATAGTTGGTATCGCACAATACCGCCAATCATCTGCGTACCCACGCCGCCAGCTACCCCGATGCTCGCACCGATGTCGAACCCTGCCGTGAGGCCTTTTTGAAGCGTTACTCGCGGTGTGATCACTTGTGCGGAGCCGCCGCCCGCCTTTTTCCAAACATCGCCGGCATTCACGTTTGTGACGCCGACCTCAAGCCCTACGTCGACACCCAGCAGGTTGAGCGTGACGCCAGGTGATAGCGCGCGTAGCGCGGTCACGGATGCAAGATCGTTCGACAGTCGTAGAAAGGCGTCTTGCGAAAGTTGGCGAACGTCACCGAAGCTATTTGCGGTTGCGGATTTGGTGAAGCTGCCAGCCGCGGCAACAACGCCAACAACGAGGGCAAGACACTGAGCGCATCTTCTTTGATAGTTCATACACTTCCCCATAATTGCAACAGTGTTTTGTTAACTGGCGTTCGGTGTTTTAGGCGATGTACAGTTTCTCAGGTATCTGGTGCAAGTGCATAGTTTTGCCGGCTTTCATTACCTGCCCAGGCACATCGTGACCAACGATGGCGGGGATTTTAACGGCGATTGCCAGCAACTGGTCAATGTCGACACCGCTGTCAAAACCCATGTCGTTGAGCATATTCACCAAATCTTCGGTGCAGATGTTGCCCGTGGCTCCGGGCGCGAATGGGCATCCCCCCAAACCTGCAATCGCGCTATCAAAACTAGTGACGCCGGCTGCAATACCAGCGATAACGTTAGCGAGCCCCATTCCTCTGGTGTTATGAAAATGTAGCGTAATCTCTGCGGCCGCAAAGCGCCGTCGCGCCTCGCGCATCATCCGGCCCACCTGCGCAGGGTTTGCCATCCCAGTTGTGTCCGCAAATGTGATGCCGTCAAAACCAATTTCGAGATATCGCTCGGCAAAATCCATGACCTTGGCTTCGTCAACACTGCCTTCAAATGGACAGCCGAAGGAAGTGGAGACACAGCCGTTAAGCCGGATGCCAGCGGCCTTTGCCATCGGCACCATCACCGCAAAATCCGCCAGCGACTGATTGGTGGTGCGTTTGACGTTGGCCATGTTGTGCGTTTCCGAGGCCGACATAAACAGGTTCATTTCGTCGATCCGCCCGCCCGACGTGTGAACCGCAATTGCGCGCTCCATCCCTTTGATATTTGGGGTGATGGCGGTGATCGCGACGCCCTCCCGGCGCGCGATTTCCTTAAGCACGGTTTCCGCGTCTGCCATGTTTGGTACGAACTTGGGGTGGACGAACGATGTCGCCTCGACTTTGGCAAGGCCAGTTGCAGTCAATTGGTCAATGACTGAAATCTTCGTTTCGGTTGGGATAATCGCCTTTTCGATCTGAAATCCGTCGCGGACGCCGACGTCATTTACATAAATCTTGCCGCTAGTCGCAGTTATGGTGGTCATTGGGAGTTCTGAGGGTTTGAGGGGCAAAGCGACGCTAGAGGAAACGCAAAACAGGGCGGACAAGCAATTCCTGCCTTTTCCCGAAAGCAAGCTTGAAGGCATCGCTATTGATGGCCAAGATCCAGATAGAAACGGCAAGATTTTTTTGCAACAAAAGAGTCTTTAAGTTTCAGTGGGTTATCGACAAATTATTCTGGCTCAGTCATGGTGCGCTGCCGCATTTCGGTTTGACTAGAAATTCTACCCGCGCTTATAATCGAAAGGCTTTGCGTTTGGAATTATGAGTTTTCTCGTTGGAAAAGTCTCGATAGCGGGCTAAAGACATGGGTACATCGTTCTTGGCACCAGTGTTTCGGCGAGTGCTGCAGTCTCAAATCGGCGCTACAATTTTTCTGTTAGTCGTGGCGTTGATGGTTGGAGGCCAAATTGCGGCAATTTCATCGTTGATCGGCGGCGTTGCGGTAATCGCTGGCAGTCTGGCGTATGCGTTTATAGTGCGTCCAGCAAAGATTTTTGCAGTTTCCGGCAAGCGCGTGTTGCTCAGGCATATTGTTGCCGAATTCGCCAAACTCAGTCTGGTACTTGGGATTTTGTTTAGCGCGTTTGCAATGCGTTCGTTTGACGGTGGGTGGCTTCTGGCGGGGTTGATATGTGGGTTGCTTGCGCATTGGGCAACACTTTATTCCCCCCAGTAGATTGAGTTGTCGAACCATATTTTTTTGTTTATTGCGTATCGAACGTCATGGCGTCCAGTTATAGCTCCCCTTCTGAATACATTTCACACCACCTGACCAACCTTCAGGTCACTGTTGGTGACTTCTGGACCATCAACGTGGATTCCATGGTGATGTCGGTGGTTGTTGGCGTCATCGGACTCGGCGCATTCTGGCTTGCTGCGCAGCGCGTCACTTCAGGTGTGCCTGGACGGTTTCAAAGCTTCATTGAGATCGTTCTCGAGTTTGTCGACAATACCGTCAAAGACGTTTTTCCTGGCGACAGAAGCTTCTTGGCGCCCTTGGCGCTGACGATATTTGTGCTCGTGTTCATGATGAACTTGATGGATTTGATCCCGATTGACTTTGTCGCGACCTTTATGGGGGCGCTGGGCGTTTCGCACTGGAAGGCTGTGCCGTCAACCGACTTGAACATTACTTTCGCCATGTCGTTCACGGTATTTTTGCTGATTATTTACTTCAGCTTTAAAGCGAAGGGCGTGGGCGGTTTCTTGCACGAGTTGTTTACTGCTCCCTTTGGCGCGCATCCTGCGCTTTGGATACCGAATCTTGCGATTAACATCATCGAGTTGATCGCCAAACCTGTTTCCTTGGGAATGCGGCTGTTCGGAAATATGTATGCCGGCGAACTGGTGTTTATGTTGCTCGGTTTGCTGGGCATGTTGGGTGGGATCTATACGGTTGGCTCCATCGTCTTGTCTTGGGGTTGGGCGGTTTTCCATATTTTGATCATTCTCTTGCAGGCGTTTATTTTTATGGTGCTGTCGGCGGTTTACATTGCGATGGCGCATGAGCACCACTGAGGCACCACTGATTTTTTTGGTTTGTATTTAACTTAGTTCTCGCGAAAGGAAAACAAAATGGCACAGTTTATCGCCCTCGTTCAAGGCAACATGGCGCTTGGTATTGGCCTGATCATCGGTCTGGGCGCACTTGGTGCTTGTATTGGCATCGGCATCATGGGCTCCAAGTTTCTTGAGTCTGCCGCCCGCCAGCCCGAGCTTATCCCTCAGCTGCAAAAATTTATGTTCTTGTTGGCTGGTCTGATTGACGCGGCGTTCCTGATCGGTGTCGGCATTGCCATGTTCTTCGGCTTTGCCAACCCGCTGGTGTCCGCAGTTCTCAACGCACCCAAGTAATCACCGAACTAAGATAGAAAGGTCGTCGCCATGAGCTTGCATGCGACGTTATTCGGGATGGCCGTCTGGTTCATCCTGCTGATTTGGTTTGCGTATGCAAAAATTTGGCCGCCGTTAGTTGGGGCGATCGATGAGCGCCGCAAGAAGATCGCTGACGGGCTTGCTGAAGCCGAAAAAGGCAAAGCTGCTCTTGCCGATGGCGAGAAGCAAAAATCGTTGATCCTCAAAGAAGCGCGTGACCAAGCGGGCGAATTCAAGGCGCTCAACGAGAAGCAGGCGCAAGCTTTGATCGACGAAGCGAAGGCGCAGGCCAAGGTTGAGGCTGACCGAATCATCGCTGCGGCGCACGCGAGTGCTGCGACCGAACTGCAGAAGGCCCGCGACCAACTTCGCGAGCAGGTAGCGGTGTTGGCTGTTGTTGGAGCCGAGAAGATTCTTAAGCGCGAAGTTGATGCCAACGCGCACGCGGACATGCTCAATCAATTGAAAGCACAATTGTAATGGCGGAGCTGACTACGGTTGCCCGCCCGTATGGTGAGGCAGTGTTTCGCGCGGCGGTGGAGGCTGGCGACGTGGCTACGTTCGGCGACGCGCTAGCAATGCTGGGTGCAACCGCAGCCAACCCGCTGGCAGCAGCACTGTTGGGTAACCCAAAGGTCACCGTGGCAGAAAAAGCCGCGGTACTTTCAGCGCCAGTGGGAGCATTAGTCGCGCCCGTTGCAAATTTGCTGACGATGTTAATCGAGAGCGGCAAGGCGTCACTATTGCCGTTTATCTCTGAGCACTTTGCGAAGTTGCAGCGCGAACACGAAGGTGTCCTCAAGGCAACCATCACTACTGCAATGGCATTGTCGGACGCCGATAAAGCGGGGCTGGTCGATGCACTTGGCCGTAAATATGGCAAGCGCGTTGAAGCGGTCGTCGTTGTCGATGCAGAGTTGATCGGCGGTGCGCGCATTCAGGTTGGCGACGACGTGATTCACGCGTCGGTGCGAGATACGTTGGATCAGATGAAACAAGCGCTGACTGCATAGTCTGCGCAACATAATTTTTTATTTAATAGCTTAACTAGGGTACGAAGATGCAAATCAACCCGGCAGAAATCAGCGAACTCATCAAATCGAAGATACAGGGCCTTCCTGCGGCTGCTGAAAAGCGCTCAGAAGGAAATGTGATTTCGGTGACGGACGGCATTTGTCGTGTGCACGGCTTAGCCGATGTGATGCAAGGCGAGATGCTTGAGTTTCCAGGTAACACCTTTGGGCTCGCGCTGAATTTAGAGCGTGACTCGGTTGGTGCGGTGGTGTTGGGCGACTACCAGCACATCAAAGAGGGCGACACCGTGAAATGTACCGGACGCATTCTGGAAGTGCCGGTGGGCCCTGAGCTGCTTGGCCGCGTGGTGAATTCACTCGGTGCGCCGATCGATGGCAAAGGCCCGATCAATGCCAAGATGACGGACGTGATTGAAAAAGTCGCGCCTGGCGTGATCGCGCGGAAGTCGGTTGACCAGCCGGTTCAAACTGGTTTGAAGGCGATCGACGCAATGGTGCCGATAGGTCGTGGCCAGCGCGAGTTGATTATTGGTGACCGCCAGACGGGTAAAACCGCCGTTGCGATCGACACCATCATCAATCAAAAGGGCAAAGACATGTTCTGCGTCTATGTGGCAATCGGTCAGAAAGCGTCGACCGTTGTTAACGTGGTGCGCAAGCTGGAAGAGAGTGGTGCGTTGTCGTACACGA
>JACMOJ010000475.1 GCA_014378085.1 Burkholderiales bacterium
ATCCGATGACGCCGCCCGCCAGCTGCCCGCGCCCCGTCCCCAACAGCCTTACCAGCTGCAGCGCCAGCTGGCGCGCCGCCACTTCGCGCTCGACGATCCTGGCGGTGTCGAGACGCTCGCCGGCGCTCGGGCGCACCTGCACCGACGCCGCCCCGTACACCGGGATGCCGGCCACCGAATGGCGGTAGGCGCCGACGATGCGCGACAGCACCGCCTCCGACACCGCGCCGGTCTTGTCGGTGCCCTGCGCCTTCTGCTGCCACAGGCGCTCGAAGGCGATGCTGCCCTGGTCGCCCGCCCACTCGGCGATGTTCAGCTTCTTGGCCGCCTCGTTGACCTGGCGCGTCAGTGTCTCCTTGTCGCAGACGCTCTTGAACAGCGCCTGCATGGGCGTCAACGCCGACACGTACTTCATCGCGCCCGAGGCGTGGTACAGCGTGGCGCGCGCGCCCTGCGCCAGGCGCAGCGAGGTCTGCTCGTCGGTCGAAACCCAGTCGGCGCGGTCGCTGGCGCACTCGTCCTCCTGGGTCGACGCCACCACCGCCAGCAGGTGGCGGGTGCGCGACTTGAGCTCGTCGAGCGAGAATTGCTGGACCGCGATGATGTCGGCGGTGGCCGGCACGTCGATGGCCTCGGCCATCAGGCCGTCGATTAACAGTTGTGCGTCCATGATCTCAACCCTCCGTCCAATACCACAAGATGCAGGCCTGCTGGGCCGGGCCCAGATCCGGCTCGACGTTGCCGTGTCCCCAGAAATGATCGCGGTTGATGGTGCTGCGGTCCCAGCGGATGTTGCCGTTGTTCCAAGTCGCGGCGTCGCCGACGCAGACGGTGATCGGGTGGTTGTCGACCCACCAGTCGGACACGCCGTCGTGCCAGGCGTGGCTGACGGTGTCGCCGTGGATCAGGTTGTCGCCGACGTCCTCGCCGCATTCGTCGGTGGTGGTGCCGTCCCACATCTCGCCCCACGCGCCGCAATACATGTGCAGCCGGGCGAAGATGTTCCACAGGCCGGCGACGTGGTTGCGGTCGACCGTGTCGCACGAGTACGCCATGACCCACTCGGCGTTCCAGTTTTCGCCCAGCTGCCACTGGTCGGAGTAGGTGCGCCAGTTGGTCTGGGCGATGTCGTAGAGCAGCCGCGCGCGGCCGTCGGCCTCGTGATTGCCGTGCGTTTCGATCCAGAACAGGTCGACGTTGTCGGCCCAGTGGACGTCGTCGCCGCCCTTGTCGGTGTCGCGGATGTCGGTTTCCCAGGCGTTGGTGTTGGCCCAGTAAAAGGCGCGCGTGTGGCCGGCCGAGCGCAGCTTGCCGTCGATGCCGTTGGCGCGGTTGAATGTGTAGGTCAGGTCGCCGGCGGTGCTGACGCCGGCTGCCCGCGCATGATTGAAATATCGTATCCCCTCTACCGCGAAGCTTGCCATTGCATTCTCCTGTTCAGACAACGTTGAACGCACATGCCGTCGGTCAATGTGGAAGAAGGTCGGCGCGCGTAGCAGCCTTAACAGTAGCGGTGCGGGGAGGGGGCAGGCTGCTCAAGATCATGGAGCGGGAGGATAGGACGCGATGTTCTTTTCAGCATGAAAGCGCTGGTGCAACAAGCGCGTGTGACATTACCTTTGAGAAAGTGCATGCCGGGCCGCCCGCCGCTGGCGTAGTCTCGTGCCGTGCCTGGCAATGGTGCTGGGCCCTTCGACGTGAAATGGCCGCGATCATGAAAAAACAAATTGTCCGGGTATCCGTACTGCAGTCGGCAAAAGTGGCCGCGATTATTTATCTCATCGTGTCGCTGCCGCTGGCGGTGCTGATGCTGATCCCGAGCATGCTGTTCGGCACCTCCTTAACGGGAGTATCCGTTGGCATGCTGATCGTGATGCCGATCGTATATGGGTTATGCGGATTTATTTTCACCGCCCTCGGTGCGTGGACCTACAATTTTGCCGCATCGATGGTGGGCGGATTCGAATTCACCACGTCGGAAGTGAGCGTGGGCTGAGCTGCCGGCGGCGGCGACAAAGTTGGCTTTGAGAAGTAGGGGAAAGCACTTGCCGCCGCGGGGGACGCGGCCGGCAAGCTGGGGCGGGAGGCCAGAGCGGCTTCCCCGGCGGGGTTATTTCTTATCGTTGCGCGGTTTGGCGTCGCGGCGGAACAAGGACACCCTTGCCACGATGGCGAGGGCGACGAAGCCGACCGGCAGATATTCGAAAAACGCTGCCATTTAGTCGCGCGTCGCAATGCTGCGCAGTTCTGCGGCCAGGTTCGGCGACAGCGCTTCATGCTCGCGCGCCAGCGAGAACAGCTGGCGGCGGCCTTCCATCCTGGCGCGGGCGGAAACGCCCTTCGACGTGCGCACTTCCTGGGCCACGAACTGGCGACCCTGGGCGGCAAACAGCGCCTCGGCGAACGCGCGGGCGGCGATGCTGACGTCCTTCAGGTAGTGACGCAGCGAAGAGGCGGGAGCATGGTAGGTGGCGGTTGTCATGTGAATTTCCTTGAGCTGTATGTGATGTTGCTATGCAGTATAAATGCTCCGTCACCATAAATAAACTTTCCATTTGTGATGCCAGCCATGTGTAGCGTGAATAACAGAAAATGGCTTACTGGAAAAATGTGTGAATGACAGGAAACTTATACGTGCAACTCAGCGCCGCACCAGCATGGGATTCTGGCCGTTGCCCTGGGTGCCGCTGTCGGACAACTGGATCGCCAGCTCCCCGGATCGGCCAGACGCAGCGCTTCCAGCGGTTGTGCTGCAATGCGCAATGGATAGTGCTGGTCGATATGTTGCATGCCTCAGTTGCATGCGCCACAGGGTTCAGGCGTGGAGGGGGCAAAGGACTCGATGGTCGGGGTGAGAGGATTCGAACCTCCGGCCTCTGCGTCCCGAACGAGCCAACAGCATCAAAAGACCCGCTCCGTTGACGGGTCTACCCATTATAAATCAATGAGTTACGTTTTGTTGCGCTTCGTTTCGCTCAATTTCGTGAAGCTTCACGAAACCCTCGTTGCCACTAATTTGCCACGAATTTCGGTTTCTAGGTTGTCTAGGTACCGCGACTCATTTCAGCAATGCGTCCAATTTTTCCTGGTCCCGAGCGAGGAATTTTTCAAGCTGGTTCTTTGGCGGTTTCGCCGTTGCTTTGGGCTTGCGACCTTGCTGCTCGTCAATCGAAGGTGTGCTATTCAGTAGCGCTGTCTTGTCAGAGGTGTCGTCGTCGGTCAGACGGCGTTCAAGCCAAGAATAGAACGTATCGGGGTGCCAATAGACCTTGTTGCCCAACTTCTTCGGCGGGAGCAGGCTACCATCGCTTATCCAGTTATCGAGGGTACGTGTGCACACGTCGAATACCTTGGCGATGTCTTCTTTGGTCATAGGTTGAAAGGCATTTGTCATGAAGGAACTCCATAGATTGAGGTCCAAGGTGTAGCTTTCGATTTTATCCGCCTGCTTGAAAAGTGCCGCAGATGCGCGAAACTGGATGGAGGGCGGTCGCGTCTAGGCGCCGGGCGCGCGTTTTTATGGGAGCTCAACTGCCGTTCGAGATAGGGCGAAATCGTCCCCGTTGCCGCGTGGCTACGCATCGGCCCGCATCGAGCACAATGAAGCATGCGCATAGTTCCATAGGAGTGCTGAGAAGCGGTTACACTCGTTAAGAATATTGCAATGGCAAACCATAAGAAAGGTTTCTTACCATGCTCAATCGACACCGAGAGCTGCACAAACTCGACAATGTCGGGTGGCTACGCGCAGCCGTCCTAGGCGCAAACGACGGAATTGTTTCAACGTCCAGTTTGATTCTCGGGGTCGCGGCGTCACATGCGACACACCAAAGCATCTTGGTCGCCGGCGTAGCCGGTCTGGTTGCTGGAGCTATGTCGATGGCTACAGGGGAATACGTTTCTGTACAGTCCCAAGCTGATACCGAACTGGCAGCACTCGGGAAGGAACGTACCGAGCTCCGCGAGAATCCCAAAGGGGAGCATCAGGAGTTGGAGAACATTTATGTCGGTCGGGGCCTTGACCCTTCACTTGCAAAAGAGGTCGCCACTAGCCTGATGGCGCATGACGCCTTGGCAGCCCACTCCAAGGATGAGTTGGGAATTACGGATGCCATGAGTGCCAAGCCGCTCCAGGCCGCCTTCGCATCAGCGCTTAGCTTTGCCATCGGCGCGGCCTTACCCTTATTGGTTGTGGTGCTTGCTCCCCACGAAAAACTCATTCCGTTCACCGTCGTCACGTCGTTGGTCTTTCTCGCTGGCCTTGGCGGGTTGGCGGCCAAGGCCGGCGGTGCGAACGTAAAGAAAGGCGTAGTCCGGGTGGCATTCTGGAGCGCGCTTTCGATGGCGGTCGCGGCTGGCATCGGTGCAGTGTTTGGAACTGTCGTATAGCAGGGAAAGTTCCTTGGGGAGGAACAGATACTCGTAATAATTCGCGAGATTTCGCATCGCAGCAATGAGCTTCAATTTAAGAACATGCGAAAATTGACAGGCTGCAGCAACTTCACTAAACAGGAGAACCGCTATGGGCGCAAGGAAAAGTTGAAGTCGGCACAATCTTTTAGAAAATGCTTGCAGACACAATATTTAAGAAACTAAGCTTAATAGTTTTTAAACATAACCTCAGTTCACGGTGTGTTTTTCTGCGCTGACATTGCTGAAGGTGCCACGAAGAGCCTTTTGAATGAAAAAGAGTATACTTCAGGAATTCGCTCGGCTCACTATAGACACGCGCGAGCTTTTAAGAACCTTGCGCAATTCACTAAAGAATTGGCGTATCTATGGTCCATGGCTAGTAGCGGGATTGTTGATATGGGGTACTTCGTGGGGAGTTCTTCTCACCGCGTTGGAAAGTGATAGGAGAAAAGCTAAATCTGACGGTATCGCCGAGGCGGCAACTCTATCAAGAGTCTATGCGGGCCAAGTAGCCAGAACGATGGACGCGTTGGACCAAACCCTACTTCACGTCCGGTACGAATGGGCTTTGGCGAACGGGGCATTGAAATTAGATACGATGGCAGAGGAAGGGCTATTCCCACCTGTGACAACGTCCTATCTTGCCATAACGGACCGGGAAGGCAATGTCCGCACGAGCACGCTACCAGCCACAGGCAAGTTAAACCTGAAAGACAGGCCGTATTTTGTCGTGCAGATGGCGGCCACCGATGACAATTTATTCGTTGATAAACCGACCATCGGTCGGGTGTCGAAGCGCAGAGTTTTCCAATTTTCCAGACGGCTTTTGGACCTCAATGGCGATTTTGATGGCGTCGTCGTCATTTCGCTCACCCCAGCTTATTTTACGGAGCACTTCGATGTGGCGACGTTTGGGAAGCATGGATACCTAGGCGTTGTGGGTGAAGACAACGTTATTCGCACCTCCCGTATCGGGCAGATTGTCCTAGACGAAAGCGGGCAAGTTTGGACAGAGACTCCTCAATTTTCGGCTCCCGGCGGCAGTGCTTGGTTTGAAGGGGGGCGATGGTTTTCTGACAAACGGAATAGGATTGTAGGATGGCAGAAAGTGCCGGGGTATCCTTTGATTGCGGTGACTGGATTGGATGAGGAGGTCATCCTCGCATCATATTGGACCGCACGTGCCAATACAATGCGTCGCGCCTTGCTAACGACCTTGGGGTTTGCGGTCGTCGTATTGGGCGGAATGGCTTTCTCGTTGCGCTTGGCTTGGAGAAAGAATCAACTCGACTTAATTCAAACAACCTATCGGATGGCAACCGAGGGAAGCAGCGAAGGGTTCTTCATTTTAGGAGCCCTGATAAATCCAAGTGGCGTAATTGACGATTTCGAAGTAGTTGACTGCAATCAAAAGGGTGCTGAATTTTGCCGTCAAAGGCGTGAAGCAATCATTGGACGCAGATTTTCTAGTCTGTATCGAGAAGACACCCACGAGCGCATCATGGTCGCGTTACAGCAGGCCGCTGTAGACGGTGCATTTGAGGGCGAACTCGAATTTCATCGCGGAGACGCCGATAGCTCTCGATGGATACACATGAGGGCACTTCGTTCTGATTCAAAATTGGCAATTACGCTTCGCGATATATCGGACACAAAAGCACATGTGGAAGAGCTTGAGTATCGCGGCAATCACGACGCTTTGACCGGATTGCCAAATCGTCATTGGCTTCAATGGTACCTCCCTAAGGCTATCGAATACGCGAAAGAAAATAATAGCGGAATCGCTCTGCTTTTCGTCGACTTGGACGGTTTTAAATTCGTCAATGACACTATGGGGCATGCTGCCGGCGACGAGATTCTGCGGCATTCGGCGCACCGACTGCAAGAGGCCGTGCGTCCGCATGACAATGTCGTCAGGATTGGCGGCGATGAATTCGTTGTAATACTTGAGAATAACGTACTGGTCGCTGATGCTGGACAAGTGGCTGCTCGAGTGTTAGCAGCGTTCAAGCCAAAGTTCAAGCTTATGAAAGGAGCGCATTCAATTGGTGCATCTATTGGCATTGGTGTATTTCCGCGCGATGGAGTGGATGCGGCCACACTCCTGCAAAATGCCGATATGGCAATGTATTCTGTGAAAACGAGCGGAAAGGGCGACTATCGTTTTTACGACCTAAAGTTTTTTGACGAGCTTCGAGTGCGCCTGGAGCGGGAGGCAGAACTCCGACGAGCTGTGGAAAATGACGAATTCATCATGTACTATCAATTGCGCGTCGATTTTCTTACCAACGTTGCGACGAGCTTTGAGGCTCTGGTGCGCTGGGAACATCCCTCAAGGGGCCTAGTGGAGCCTCGCGAGTTCATTCCATTGGCAGAAGAAACGGGTCTTATCCTCAAGCTTGGCGAAATAGTAATTGATAAGGTGTGCTCCCAACTAGCGCTTTGGTCAAAACTAGGCGAGGTGATTCTTCCCGTGTCTGTGAATGTTTCGTCTCGGCAGTTTAATGAGACCGATATATCAAATATATTTTCTTCCGCTATATCGCGTTATCAAATTGACCCAAAGCTTCTTGAGATTGAGTTAACGGAATCGTCGATGATGGGGAGTAGTCCAAATATTACTAACTCGTTGGCAGCCATTCGAAAGCTCGGAATAAAACTCCTCATTGACGATTTTGGTACTGGGTACTCATCTTTGGCTCAACTTCAGCTACTTGATTTCGACATCTTAAAAATAGACCAAGCCTTTACCAGCCGGCTTGATGATAATGAGCAGGCCCGAGTGCTCTTTACAGCCATCATTACCATGGCTCATGCTTTAACAATGAGAGTCGTTGCTGAGGGCGTTGAAAATGCGAGGCAAGTAGATATTTTGCGTTCGTTGGGCTGTGATGAAATGCAGGGATTTTATATTTCAGTTCCGATGCCAGCGACAGATAGGCAACGATACGTTACGTAGTCAATGTCCGGATTTTATGTATTTTTATGGATTGCATAGGACTCTCCTCTCGCGTCATCCCAAATATTTTCTGGCAGTGTACGCATGTACGTATGCACCAATTAATTATTGGGGAACTATTATCCACGGCAAAAAGCATGGGGGCATCGTATGGAATTCCAGGAGCCGCGCTAGTGACACCTCTACATTGTCCACCACCGCACCTGCTAGCGAAGTTGTAGGAAAGCCATTGCACGCATATCGAGCATCGACCAGTTCCCCCGGGTGCCTATATGTGCTTGTGTTTACCTCCCAAGTACGCGACCGCGGAGGGTGTCGCAATAAATGCTACTGATTCACAGGAAATTTCGGGACTGACGAGACTCCATAAGAGTGTCGACTCACCATACCACGACAGCTTGTGCGTGCCGGGGACGTAGTCAGCTACCGGCATTTGATAGCAATGCTCGCTCGCCATCTTTCCCAGTCCTGCCAGCTCCGTGGGTGTGGCAGAAAAATACTGGCAGCCCATCTCATCCTCGAATTCTGGCGCTTCAAGAACTACTACCGACGGGTTCAGGTCCGGGGACGGCTCGCCCGGGGTCTTGCCGCCAACTTTTGCAGTTACATTAAAATTCCTTCCGTGAAGCTCTATATTTGCAAGCGGTAAGATTTCCATTTGTACCCCGATTTTTATCATCTCGTTCGAAACCGTTTCCTCGCACAATTCCTGGCGCTTGCGGTAGGTCAGCCCCACTGAACTGGCAAGGGATGCGATGTCCGCATACTTTGACGTTGCCGCGATCACTCCATCATACGGCTAGTTTTGGAAAAGGCCGAGCACACTAGAACGACGATTCCGTTGAATTGAGGTACTTACCCTCACCTTTGGGTGAAGAAGTTCGGCCGGGTCAAATTACAGGCTCCGCTGACGATGACCCAAGTGGGATTGCCACATATTCCCAGGCGGTGCCCAGGTTGGTTTCGGCATGCTTTGGAAATTGCTGGTCGGAATCCAGATTGTGAGCGCCAGAATCGGACCCGTCACCGGGCACGGACTCGCGACCAACATCCGCCTCTACCCGCCGTCGCTGCTGTACTTCATTGTTGGGTTAGGTATCGCGACGGAGGACGTTGACGGGTTGCTCGGCAATTACGTGGGCAGCGGCAGCGGCCGTTGGCTATGGCCGTCATCGGCGGGCGTTGTTTGGACGATAGCAGGTACGCGCGTTTGTATCTGTAACCGTCTAAGGGTATGTTTTAGTGTGTTTATTCTCATTCGAGTCTAGGTCTTGCCCATGTGCTCCTATCTCCAACGCCCACTGCTGTGAAAAATCGCCGGTCGGCCTCATCGGACGCCATATTTTTGCCGTTAAACGGCGAAATCGTGAGACGATGCAAACGGGCATAACACATTGATTTTAAGTGAGAATGCGGCGTGAAACGCAAGGGATCAATTTCGTAATTTGGATGCAAAGTATTTCAGGAGGTCTGCAATGATGCACAATTTTTTAGCCAACAATCGGAACGAGCTCATTCAACGATGTACGGAAAAGGTTGCCAAAAGACCTACGAGGAGTGCCACGAAGAAACAATTGGAAAATGGTATTCCTCGGTTTATTGACCAACTTACCAGGACGCTTCAAGCGGAGCTAGGAGACGAAGCGGCGGCTGGCTTTAAAATTTCAGGCGCGTCGGGTGGTGCCGGTTCTGCGTCGTCGGAAATCGGGATGAGTGCGGCAGCTCACGGTACGGAATTGTTGAACCTCGATTACACCATCGACCAGGTCGTTCATGATTACGGAGACCTCTGCCAAGCCATAACGGATTTGGCGGTCGAGCGCGACGCGCCTTTTTCCGTTGA
>JACMOJ010000476.1 GCA_014378085.1 Burkholderiales bacterium
CACGGGGGGCACGTCAACAACTTTTTAGGGGATGCCATCATTGTTGTATTCGGCGCGCCGGATGACCATGAAGACTGCGCTTGGGGTGCCGTGCAAGCGGCGTTTGATATGCGCGGACGGCTCGAATCTCTCAACGAACGCCGTCGCTTGCGCGGTGAAGCAGTGCTTGTGTCCGGGATCGGCATTGGCACTGGCAACGTGGTCGCAGGGCAGATGGGCTCGCTGGAACGCTTCATCTATACCGTCGTGGGCGATGCGGTGAATGTGGCGTCACGGCTGGAGACGATGACCAAGAATTTTGACGGCAACCCGATTTTGGTTAATAGTGAAACCGCACTGGCCATTGAGGGGCGCGAGGGAATCGAAGTGACGGCAATAGGCAAACAAGCGCTGAAAGGAAAGGCACAGGAGATCGATGTGTATCGTGTCGATTGGACGTTGTTTGCGTGAGTGAACGGTTGCATGGAGTGGGCGCACTCACCGGCAACCATGACCGCGAGGTCTTTAGCGGTGTCATGCTGCCTGATTAAGTACTAGATAAGCACTAGATAAATACTAGATAAATACTAGACCGTAAGTCGCAAGGCCGCATGGTTTACGACCTGCCGTAGTACCCGCGAAACCAATCCACAAACTTCGCCACGCCGTCTTCCACCTTGGTTTCGGGCTTAAAGCCCGTGAGCGCCTCTAACCTTTCCACACTCGCCGCGGTGGCGTGTACGTCGCCTGGCTGAATCGGCAGCATCTCCATCTTCGCTGGCTTGCCGGTGGCCAACTCAATGGCGTGGATGTAACGCATCAACTCGACGGGCTGGTTGTTACCGATATTAAAGATGCGATATGGTGCGCTGCTGGTCGCCGGCGTGGGTTTGGCGCTGGACCAACTCGCAGCGGGCGCTGCCGGGCGATCAATCACGCGCATGACACCTTCAACGATATCGTCAATGTAGGTGAAATCGCGCACCATCTTGCCGTGGTTAAACACTTGAATCGTTTCACCGGCCAAGATCGCCTTAGTGAATTTGAACAGCGCCATATCCGGACGACCCCACGGCCCGTACACGGTGAAGAAGCGCAAGCCCGTCATGGGGATGCCGAACAGATGCGCGTAACTATGCGCCATCAGTTCATTGGCTTTTTTAGTCGCGGCGTAGAGGCTCACCGGATGGTCGGTGGTTTGTGATTCATCGAACGGCAGGGTGCTATTTAAGCCATAGACGGAGCTGGTGGACGCAAATACCAAGTGACCGACCTTCTGATGGCGGCAGCCTTCCAGAATGTTCACGAAGCCTTGTAAATTGGCCTCGACGTAAACATGAGGATTGACCAGTGAGTGCCTGACGCCCGCTTGCGCGGCGAGATTCACCACCGCATCAAATGTGTGGCTGGCGAAGAGTGCTTCCATTGCAGATTTGTCAGCGATGTCGGTTTTTAGGAAAGAAAACGCCGCGTGCGGTGTGAGCTGTGCGAGGCGCGCTTCTTTGAGCGAAACGTCGTAGTAGTCGTTGAGGTTATCAACGCCGACAACGGTGTCGCCATGGGCAAGCAGGCGCTGGGAAAGGGCGTGGCCGATAAAGCCAGCAGCGCCGGTGACGAGAATTTTCATCGTTGATGCGTCTTTCGAGCGGGTGGCCTGATCACTGTAGGATTTCAACGTGTTTTGCAGTCGCCCCTGGTACGGCGTTAATCGGAATGTTCTGATCAAACGTTACAAACTTGCCCTTATGCTTCAGCGCAAGCGCGAGCAGGTAGGCGTCCGTGACTTGGCGTGAACCAAGGATACGCGACCAGTCGATTGTTCTGGCGGCTAATAAGTTCACGTCATCCGCCCAGAACACATGCTCCTTCTGCGTTGTCGCTTCGGCCAGATGCGAGGCCACCCTCGCAGGCGTTGCGGCATTGGGATAGTTGGGCTGCGAGAGGATTCGAATACAGCCGTTTTGGGTGATGGGGCAGGACGCCCAGCCGTGCCGTAAATTTGCCTCAAGCCATTGAAGTGCTACGCGATGGAAGGTGTGTTCCGAATCGAGCAGCGCGATCAACACATTCACGTCGAGAAGGGCTCTCATCGCAAGAACGGCGCGCGTATGGCTAGACGCCGCTCAGATCACGAAGGCGGTTGATGTCTGCATTGGTGACGATCTTCCCGCCTTGCGGCAGCGCACGAAAGCCGCCAACGGACTTGGTACGTTTTGATGGATGGGTGGATGCGGTCGATGCATCGGTAGTCAGCGCTTTCCGCAATAAACTTGATAGTGCGGCGCCTGCCGAAACCTTTTCGCGGGCGGAGATTTCCTTGACGGCGGCGAGCACGTCGTCATCGATGTCTAGCGTTGTTCTCATGTTGCTACCTGATCCTGAACTGATGCGGTGATGATATCGCATCAGCGCATCAAATTCAAGAAGATGGGCTCGTAGCGCGGTTTGGCATCAATCGGCGGCGCCGGTGACGAGGATTTTCATGTTGCTACTTCGCCCAGTTCTCAACCTTCAAGCCTTTTATGCGCTTGAACTCGCTGACATTGTTTGTGACTAGGATTAATCCCTCCGCCAATGCATGGGCGGCAATCCACAGATCGTTGTCGCTGATCAACTGACCTTTGGCGCGAAGTTGCGCCTTTGCATCGCCGTATTTTTGTGCAGCACCCAGCGGCATGGGGAGTAGCGCCACAAAATCCGTGACGAGGGCAGCGACTACCGCCCGATTGTGAGCGGCGCGGGCGCTTTTTGCCGCCCCGTACAGAAGCTCACCGTAGGTGATGACTGAAATGGCGAGATCCCCAGCTGGGATTTCCGCCATGCGCTTGCTGATCTGCTGGTGTCGGCCGTTTGCGAAATAAATGCAAATGTTGGTATCGAGTAGATACCGCATCAGAAATTTTCGCGTTCGGTTGGTTTTGATAGGTCGCGACCATCAACCATGAACTCACCTTGGAGCCTGCCCAGCTGCGCGATAACGTCGGCAAAGGATCGTTTTGCAGGCCGCAGAACGATGTCGTCGCCTTGGCGAAAAATATCCACTTCTGAAACGTCGAGCTTGAACTCTTTCGGCAGGCGCACCGCCTGGGAGTTACCGCTCATAAAGACTTTGGCTGTGCGCATGATGGTCACCCTCTTGAGGAAATGGATATACGGTGAGTATATACAACTTGGCCGTTCCCGCAGACTGTCGGCGCAGCGTCGGGGCGAATGCTTAGCGTCAATCTCAAAACTGTCGTCCCGGATGAGCATAGCGATAGTCCGGGATCCAATTTTGGTGGTGGAAGGAAACGACGAAATTGGGCCCCTGCCCGGCGCAACCCTTGTGGTTGTCCGCAGGAGCGACAGCTTAGACATCGCCTCTAATCCGTCGTCCCAACACACAACCACAAGGGTTGCGCAGGGACGGGAGGGGGCGACGCTAGCGCAAGCCAAGATACCCGCTGCGCAGCAACCCGATGAAGCTGCCTCCTGAGAAAGCCACTACCCCCACCCAACCTCCCCCTGCGTTCGCAAGGGGAGGGGTTGATCGAGGCTCCGCCAAGCAGCGCCGCTCAAAGACAGCACCTCCCGCCACCCACATTCGGCTCCTCCACCCGGCGACGGGGGAGGTTGGGAGGGGGGCGCTGCCTGCGACCTAGCGAAACCAAAAAAAGCAAAAACCCTAGCAACCACAGGCATCTCCAGCTAAAAGGCTGTGAAAAGCGCCGTATTTGCTAGGGTTAAGACTCAACGAAATGCCAAGTGAAAACCGCGCAACCCGCTGTTAGCCCCTACGTACGATACCCCCGCGGATTCAGCTTCTGCCAAAGCCACGAATCGCGGCACATGTCTTCCAACGAGCGTGTGGCCTTCCAGCCGAGCGTCTTTTCCGCGTACGACGCATCAGCCCAGTACGCTGGCACGTCACCGGGACGGCGCGCAACAAATTGGTGTGGGATGGGCATGCCATTGACGCGTGAAAAGGTATTCACGACATCCAGCACACTATGGCCACGTGAGGTGCCGAGATTCGCGATGAGTAGCGGCGCAGCGTCATCGGCATCGAAGTAACGCAAGGCGGCTAAGTGCCCCTCCGCTAAATCCATTACGTGGATGTAATCACGCTCACCCGTGCCATCGGCAGTCGGGTAATCTTTACCAAAAATACTCAGCGTCTTCAGCCGACCACTCGCTACCTGGCACACAAATGGCATCAGGTTATTCGGAATACCGGCGGGGTCTTCACCGATCATGCCGCTCGGGTGTGCGCCGACCGGATTGAAGTAACGCAGCAACGCCACACGCCAAGCGGGGTCGGCGCTGTTGAGATCAGTGAGATCGGTAAGGATCGCTTCGACCATCGCCTTAGATTTGCCATACGGGCTCGCGGGGCGGAAGGGTGCTGACTCGGGAATCGGGGAACAATCCGGCTCGCCGTAGACGGTGGCGCTGGAGCTAAAGACGATCGTCTTCACACCAGCCTTCGCCATCGCGGTCAGGAGGGTGGTGGTGCCACACACGTTGTTATCGTAATACCGCAGCGGCTCGCGCACCGATTCACCTACCGCCTTCAAGCCAGCGAAATGAATGACCGCTGAAATTTCGTGCGCGGCAAACAAAGCATCGAGGCATGCGGCATCACGCACATCGCCTTCCACAAAGTGTGGGCGTTGGCCGGTGATGTGAGCAACACGATTGAGCACTGCAGGGTGGCTATTCACCAAGCTATCGAGGACGATACATTCATAACCCGCCGTGATGAGCTCCACCACGGTGTGGGAGCCGATGAAGCCGGTACCGCCAGTGATGAGGATTGTTTGCATATGTTTCATTGAATTGGCTCAGCTGGTTGCGATAGAGAGCCTGTCCCACTACTCATTCCCACGGGTCGACAATCTTGATGCCGCAACCGTTGAAATCCCGCACGTTACGTGTGGCAAGCATGAAGCCGTTGGCGGCTGCAATGGCGGCTATTGCGCAATCGGCAAATGCAATCGAATTACCAGCGGACTTGGCGCCTACGGTCACATGTGCGAATGACTCGCTGGCGGCGCGGTCAAACGCCAAGATCCGCCCCTCGAATATGGGCAAAACGTTGTTGCTCACAGCGTGACCTAACTCACGACGTCGTTTACCCTGCGGCAGCGCGGCAACACCCGCGAGCAGTTCCGCGACCGAGATCGTACTTAGGTAGAGAGTCTCGCTGCTTTGTCGGTCAAGCCACGCAATCACCTTGGCCGAAGGGGAGGGCTTGAGCGGTTCAGACACCACGTTGGTGTCGAGGATGATCATGACGCGAAATCAACCTGGCGAGGAGGGCGCTTGTCACGCTTGATGTTCAACTCGATGCCACCGCTGTTGCGGCCAATGTCTGCCAATGCTGTGCCGAGGCCAAGCGCGGGCTTTACGGCACTGGCGAGAATTTCGCGGATCTCAGCCTCTGTGCTGCGGCCGTGTTGTGCCGCACGAACTTTCAAGGCCCGGTGGGTTTCTTCGGAAAGATTTCGGACGGTAATAGCCGGCATGGTGAACTCCTCGCAAACGAAATCGATGATATCAAATTAAAGAAATGATGTCAATTTATCGCTTTCGGATGCTGAGCATGCCGATAGCTCAGCGGCTACCCCCGATCCGTCGTCCCTGCGGACAACCACAAGGGTTGCGCCGGGTTGGGAGGTGAAGGCGATGCCGGCGTCGCCCACATTCAGCCCCTCCACCCGGCAACGGGGGGACAACCACAAGGGTTGCGCCGGGTTGGGAGGGGGGCGATGCCCGCACTAATCACCTCGTAAAAAAACGAAGCACAAATAAAAACGGGCATTTCCAAGCAAAAATGCCTGAAAACGCCCGTCAATATTAGTGTTTGGCCATCAGCCGCCCAGGCAGACAATCTCGACCCTAGTATGCGTTCTTGCTCGTGAACCCCTTAAAGATCGTCATCGCGACAATCTTCAAATCCAGCCACAGCGACCAATTGCGCATGTACTCAAGGGCCACTCCACGAAGCGCTGCATGAACAACGAAACAAATTTCCTCGCTCCTTCTGGTGGTGAAATTTACCTGCCTGATCGATAAGGTGCACTAGGTTGCATTCACCGCACGGTAGGCGGCCTCAACAGCATGCAGAACGGTGGCATGTAGGGTCCCCATCTTGGGCGTATTCCCGTGCCGATTTCGTAGCGGGACTTTGAAGTACCGATCAGACCAAGCAAGCTCGATGATGTGCTTGAAATCAAACTTGGTATCGTAGGCCAGCCCAGCGAGCGCGTAGGCCGCAGAATGCCTAGATTGTGTGATGGCAACTTCGCCGGATTTGAGTCTCGTGACGTTTTGCGAAGTGCCATAGACAACGCTAACCACATCACCGTCCTCTCGTTGTTCAACGCTCACGACGATTGCGGGCCGAGGTTTGGGACCGGGCTCAATATTGGGCAACTGCGGAAACAGACACCAAACAATATCGCCCGGTGCCGGAAGTTGCCATTGTTGCGTCACTTAAATAAGCCCTGCCGCGCGAGGGTTTTGCCTTTGGGTAAATGCTTGGCGGCGTCTTTGCGCAGCGCGGCTGCCTGTTTGGCGGTCAGCGCGCCGTTATCTGGGGCGTAGGCGGGCAACACATCTGCGGCGAATTTCGATAGGGCGATGTGAATGACTTGCGTTTCTGTCACATCCAGTTCAGCGGCGATCGCTTTCACGGTGTCTCTGGTCACACCGAATTGCGTGTCTTTCCCGCGAAATTTAACAAGTAGATTTTCGGTTGTTGTTGCCATGGATACCCTTTCAAAAATATATATAAAGTATATGCCATTATTGGCGACCTAACGCAATTGGAAAATCGACCTAAAAATTTGCGTGTAGATACGGTGGTCGTTTTATTTCTGTACGTCCGATATCGGGAGGATCCTGCTATCGGAGGTACTCGAAATTCACGGCCAACCTCACTAAGCGACCTGCACCGCGCAACCCCAGTGGTTGTGCAGACGGGCGACAGCTTAGCGGCCGCCTCAAAACTGTCATCCCGGATGAGCATAGCGACAACTTAGCGGAAACCCTCAAAGCGTCGTCTGACGCAGGTCGGGACCCAGGTTAGCTTGCGGGAAGAAAACGACGAAATTAGGCCCCTGCCTCCGCATTGGCGACAGCTCAGTTTGCCGAAACCAAGCCGTCACTTCGCGGCTTGGTTTTGCTCGTGCAAGCGCCGAGACAACGTTGGTATCCAGAAGGTAGCTCAAAGGCGAATTTTCCGAACACGGGACTGCTCGCGCGTGATCTTAAGCCCGGTGCCCGCCAGAGGAGATGCTTGCATAAACGAAATGAAGTCGGTCTGGGGAGAAACTAAGCGGTCGTATTCGGTGCGTGAAATGATAACCGCCACCGGCTTACCATGAACGCTGATGTTCTGAGGGCCTTCCTTCACAGCGCGCTTAATGACCTCGCTGAATTTTCCTTTTGCTTCCTGTAATTGTCATGTGGACATGGAGCCCTCGAAATAGCCAGCCTAGTCAAATCATCTTTGGTTTTGCGCAAACCTGCAATTGCCTGCTACTCAATTGGCACGGCCTGTTGATTTCACTACCAGTTTTAACGGGTTTTTCAATCCAAAACGAGGCCACATGAATCAACTACCCTGCTACTTTTTAAGCCGGCGGCAACAGGTGAGGGCAGCTGCCTTCGATTAAAGCCTTTCAACCTGGCGTTTGTGCGTGCGATTAATTTACGGACTGCGTGGGCCGCGCAAACTGAGTAGGGCAGAGTCAAGATGTGTTCGAATCCGCTTCCAAACGCCTGATTCGTCGCGGTTCGGTTCGAATTGTGCGACCACATCGACAATGCGATTTACGACATCAGCTGAGCGCTCAACATCACAAATCTTCTTCCC
>JACMOJ010000477.1 GCA_014378085.1 Burkholderiales bacterium
GAAATCGATCCCAGCCATACCTACCCTAGCTTTGAAGCCGATCACATGGGCATCTCGGTGTGGCGTGGCAAATTCAACAAGAACAGCGGCAAAGTGATTTTCGACAAGGAAAATCAAACTGGCAATGTTGAGATCGTGTTCGTTCTGGATAGCGTTGGTTTCGGGCATGCCGCCATGAATACCTGGGCACGCGGCGAGGGCCTGTTCGATACCGGCAAATTTCCACCCGCCACGTACGCGGGCAAGCTGGCAGACTTTGTAGCGGGTGCACCGACGATGGTGCTCGGGCAGTTGAGCTTGCACGGCATCACCCGCCCGCTGAATTTGAAAATCAATGCGTTCAAATGCATTCCTCATCCATTGCACAAGCGCGAAATCTGCGGTGCCGACGCGACCACATCATTCAATCGCGATGACTTTGGCCTTGATGCGGGCAAGTCGTTTCGCTTTCGCATGGATGTGACGTTGCGGATTCAGGTGGAGGCGGTCGCGGTTAAATAACGCGCTCTCTGCGTCGGCCGCGAGGGGCGATCGAAATACGAACATTGAAACACCAGTATTCGCGGACCTCCCAGACATAAAATGCTTCAAAAGCCGCCCCGGTGCTAGGGTTCCGTAATTTATGAATACTTCCATTTGAATGAAGCCACTACACCTCCCCACGATCCGCGCTGCGTTCCCGGCACTTCAGTCCGACTGCGTCTACCTCGATAACGCTGGTGGGTCGCAGGTACTGCGCCACGTGGCTGACCGAATTCACGATTATCTGTTGACGAGCAGCGTGCAGCTCGGTGCCAGCTATGATCAATCGCAGCGCGCCACGGAAAAAGTTTTGCATGCGCGGGGTATGGTGGCAGAGCTGATAAACGCTGCGCATGACGATGAAGTGGTGATGGGACCGGCCACCACGTCCCTGATGTTCATCCTTACACAGGCGTTGTTGCCGGGAATTCGTCCGGGCGATGAAATCATCGTCACCAACACCGATCACGAAGCCAATATTGGCGGCTGGATGCGATTGCAACACGCCGGTGCCGTTATCAAGATTTGGGAAGTGAATCACGACAGCCTGATGCTGGAACTGGCTGACCTTGACACGTTATTGACGGCGCAAACAAAGTGGGTCGCGATGACACACGCGTCGAATGTGCTCGGCAGTGTTAATCCGGTTGCCGAGGTTGCGCGGCGTGTGCATGCGGTCGGCGGGCGCCTGTGCGTGGACGGCGTTGCCTATGCGCCGCACCGGCTCGTTGATGTGCAAGCCTCCGGTGCGGATATCTATGTATTCAGTTTCTACAAGGTGTTCGGGCCGCATTACGCGGTGATGTGGGGGCGGCGTGAATTATTGCTTTCACTTCCCAGCCTCAATCATCACTTTATCGGCCCCGAAGTGCTGCCCTACAAGCTGCAACCTGGCAACGTGAATTTCGAATTGTCGTGGGGTTGCGCGGGTATTGCCGACTACCTGCACGATGTGGGGTCCTCGTTAGGCGCGGTCGGTTCGCGCCGCCAATGCATGCAGGCCGCGTTCGATGCATTCGCGCAACACGAGGATCAACTCGCCGAGCAACTGCTATCGTATTTGCGCAGCAAGCGCGCAGTGCGCATCATCGGGCACGACCGTGTCAGCAATGGCAATCGCATGCCGACCATCAGCTTCGTCGTCGCGGGACGGCACAGCGAAACCATCGTGCGCCACGTTGATAAATTCGGCATCGGCATTCGTTTTGGCGACTTTTACGCGCGCCGTCTCATCGAAGCGTTAAATCTGCAAGCGCAGGGTGGCGTGGTGCGGGTATCCATGGCGCACTACAATACGGCGAACGAAATTGCGCGTCTCATCGAATGCCTGGACGAAATAGTCTAGGTAGCTCACAAATGATGTCGAAGCTCAATTTTTGTGAACTGCGACCCCGCTTCGGTGTTGCATTGGCCGCACTGGCACTCGCGGGCTGCGTGTCTTCCGGTGCACAGATTTCATTGCGCGACGTGCAAGAGCCGGTTGCTGCCGCGGATGCAGCACGCGGCCGCGCGGTTGTGATGGGACGCGACGGCAATTGTCTCTTGTGTCACGCGATCCCCGAAACAGGCGCCCGCTTCATGGGCGACCTCGGGCCGGTCCTGTCGGGTATCGGCGCGCGAATGAGCCCGGCGCAATTACGCAGTCGCCTCATTGATTCCACATCCGCTAATGCCGATTCAATCATGCCGGCTTACGCCCGCACCGAAGGGCTCACCCAAGTCGGTCAACCGTGGCGCGGCAAACCCATCCTGAGCGCACAACAAATCGAGGACGTTGTGGCCTACCTCGTCTCGCTGCGATGAACAAGAATTTGGCCCGGGCAGCGATTTTCGCGACAATCACACTTGTTTGCCTCGTCTTTTCGCTGCGCATTAGCGCGTCTTCGCCACTCGCTCAGGCATTGCCCAAATCTGGTACCGCCTATGCAAGTGCGGAAATACGCGCCCTGCAAGCCGATGACGCATCCAACCCCGGCATGTTGTGGGTTGCCAATGGTGAAACGCTATGGAACGCTATCGCGGGCGAGCAAACGAAATCGTGTGCCCAGTGTCATGGCGCGGCGTCAGTGTCGATGAAGGCAGTTGCGACACGCTATCCACAGATGATCCCTACGGCCACAGTTCCGACGCTCATAAATCTGGAGGGGCGTATCAATTTGTGCCGGGTCAAACACCAGCGCACGACACCACTGGTTTATGAGTCGCCTGATCTGCTGGCACTGTCCACTTTTGTCTCCCACCAGTCGCGTGGCTTGGTGCGCCGTCTTACGATTAGCGATGGGAATCGGGCCCATTACCAGCGCGGTGGTGCGTTATATCAGCAACGCATGGGGCAGCTGAATATAGCTTGCACACATTGCCACGACCAGAACGCGGGCAAAACACTCCTCGCGGAGAAAATCAGTGAAGGCCACCCCAATGGCTACCCAATTTACCGCCTTGAATGGCAAGGTGTGGGCTCTCTGCATCGGCGATTTCGCAGTTGCCTTTCTGGCGTACGCGCCGAACCGTTCGTGCCGGGGGGCGATGAATATCTCTCGCTCGAGCTTTATCTGGCGATACGCGCATTTGGGCTAGAATTTGAGACGCCCGCAGTGCGACGATAGCGGCGCAAAAATTTAACCATTTCCCGTTTCACGCTGACCATCCAATAC
>JACMOJ010000478.1 GCA_014378085.1 Burkholderiales bacterium
CAAATTGTTTTTTTGCCCGCGGCAACATGGTCAAGAGGCTCGACGGGCGGCAAGGTCACGTGCCAGTGTAATCGCCGCTGCCATGCTGCCGGTGTCGATCATGTCGGATTTGCCGGCGAGATCGAGCGCGGTGCCGTGATCAACCGAGGTGCGAATGATTGGCAGACCTAACGTAACGTTGACCCCTCGACCGAAGCTCACGTGTTTGAGCACCGGCAAGCCTTGGTCGTGATACATCGCCACCACCACGTCTGCGTGCGCAAGCTTGTTGTGGGTGAAGAGTGTATCGGCGGGCAATGGCCCTTCCACGTTCATTCCTTCGTGTTGCAGTGCGCGTATGGCCGGAATGATGACGTCGATCTCTTCGTGGCCCAGATGGCCGGATTCACCCGCATGCGGATTGAGCCCGGCGACAAGGATACGAGGCTGGGCAATATTAAACTTGGTCTTCAAATCGTTGTTGATGATGTGCAACGTGTCAATTAGCCGGCGGCGTGTAATGGCGGCAGGCACCGCAGAAAGCGGAATATGAATCGTCACCAGCGCGACGCGCAACACTGGCTGTGACGAACCGCCGCCGCCCACCAGCATCATGACAACAAATGGCGCGCCGGTTTTTTCGGCGAGGTATTCGGTGTGTCCGGTAAAGGGTATGCCCGACTCGGCGATCACCGACTTTTGTACCGGTGCCGTCACCATGGCGGAAAACTCTCCAGACTGGCAGCCAGCGACTGCCCGATCCAGTAGTTGCAGCACGTAGGGCGCGTTAGCCACGTCAAGCTGCCCTGCCTCAACCACGCTCGGCGTCTTCACGTGTTCGATGTGCAGGCGCGAAATGTCGCAGCCGTGTATGGCGGCGCGTGAGGCAATTAATTCTGCGTCGCCGAGGACTACGATGTCCGCGACGAGTTCACTACGCGCCAACAACGCACAGAGATCCGGTCCAATGCCGGCCGGCTCGCCGGAGGTGACGACAATCTTCATGGTTGCTCTACGTGCATCGGCCAGGCCGCAACGTGGCGCGGCGACTACTTTTCTTCGAGACGATATTCGACGAAGGCACGATCACGCGTTTGGCGCAGCCAGTCGTTGTACGCCTCATCGGCTTTGCGTGCGCGGATTGCGTTGCGGGCAACGGCGCGTTTGCGGTCTTCCGACAAGCCTTCGCTGCGACGTTCTTGAACCTGCACGATGTGCCAGCCAAATGGCGATTGGAAGGGCTGCGAAATTTCATTGTCACGCAACTGGTTCATGGAGCGTTCGAATTCCGGTACGGTGTCGCCCGGCGACATCCAGCCTAGATCGCCACCCTTGCTCGATGATGGATCGTCAGAATGAACCTTGGCCAACTCGGCGAAATCTGCACCGGCAACAATTCGTTCACGAAGGCGTTGCAAACGTGAACGCGCTTCGTCGTCCGTTAGCCCATCTTTGTTACGAACCAAAATATGCCGACCGCGCGTCTGTTGGATCGATGGCGTCGCGTTCTTGCCGCGTTTGTCCAACAGTTTGACAATGTGAAAGCCGTTGGGCGAACGTAAGATATCCGAGGTCTCGCCAGGCTTTAGTGTGTTGATGGCCTCAACAAAAATTGCCGGCAAACGATTTGCGGCCCGCCAACCTAAGCTGCCGCCTTGCAACGCATCTGGCGCGTCAGAGAACTGCGCAGAAATTTGTGCGAACTCTGCACCGCGGCGCAACTCGGAAAGTGCCTGCATTGCACGCTTGCGACGCGCCTCGATTTGCTGGGTGGTCGCTTGTTCTGGCACCAACACCAGGATATGCGCCAATCGGTACTCTTGATCGGTGGTGGCCTCGCGCGCTTCTAATGCAATTTGTGTATCGACTTCGGCTTCGGTGACACCGACTGCGCCGTCGACCTCACGCTCACGCAAACGGGACATGACAACTTGGCCGCGAATATCTTCGCGAAACTTTGTCCACACGATGCCATCTTGCTCAAGCAGACGACGAAACTCGGTCATGGAAACGCTATTTTCATCGGCGATTCGCTGCAGCGTTTTATCGAGTGTTGCATCGTCAACTTTGATGCCCGTCTCTTTGGCTTCTTGGATTTGAATCAGATCGTTGATCATGCGTTCGAGCAGTTGTTTCTGCAGCGCATCTTGGGGCGGCAGCGACGTCCCTTGTTTTTGTAGGTTCTTCGCAACCATTGTCATTTGGTCGGTGAGTTCGCCTTGCGTAATAACTTCGTTATTAACGATGGCGATGATGCGGTCTAGCGGCACGATTCCGTTGGGGCGTGATGGCGGTGTGAGTTTGGTATCGAGCTTGGGTGGCGCACCGAGTAGTGGGCTGGTACCCGGGGACGGCAGAATCGGCGACTGGGCGTGAGCGGAAAACAGCGTCAACGTCGCGCATATTGAGGTGACTACCCCGAAAAACCCGTTCTTAAGCAGCTCAGCGAACATGACTTTGGCGGAGTAGCGGTGGAACAACTTCATATGTACTTCCCTCTAAGTGCGGTGAACGAATGCGTCATCTGACGGAAAAGTGATCTTGCGAACCGCCTCTAACGGTCGTCCGATCGGCGATAGCCTGCAATGTTCTGTCGGATGGTCTCGAAGGTATTCACGCCCAATTTCGACAACCCTTTCAGCTCAAGTTGAACCTGAATAGAGTTGGAGTATTGGTTCGTCGCGGTAGCGAATCTGTGGGCTAACATGCGCATTTCCCAGCAGCCTTGATTATACTCGACGCCGAAAAGCCCCTCTAACAGCCGTCGGTCCTGCAAGGAATAGTTTGCTCTTGCAAGAATGGTCCAGCCGAGCGCTGCAGTACCTAGCGGCAACTGGGTGGAAATGTCTATTTGTTTGATGCTTTCGCGGATGTAGCGATAGGATAAATTAAAAAGTCTGCCGCTATCACTGGCATAGTTGGCGGCGATAGTCGATTTCTGGAATCTCGAGCCCGTGGTTGAATACTGAAAACTCGAGTCGAGCGTCCAAGCCCTAGTTAGCTGACCGCCAACAAAGAAAAGTATGTCTGATTTGCTGGCGGTACCTGCAGTCCCCGTCGTCGCCGACGAGCCGATTTCGGGGGTGACGCCTAACGCGGAATTCGAAAGTAAGACCTGCTGTGGCCTGAAGTAGTAACGTTGCCCAACAGAAGCGCGCAATCGCTCGATTCCGGTATCGTTATCGATGAAACGGGTGGTGACTGCCGCAGTCAGTTGTTTAGCGTCGGAGACCCGGTCGCCGCCGACGAACAAATTTTCATTAAATATTTGCGTAAAGTTAAAGTCAGTCTCAGCGGTCGAGAATCGTGGCAATTTCGACTGATCTTTGTACGGCACGTTCAAATAGAAAAGCCGCGGTTCCAGCGTTTGCGTGATCGATCCGCCTGACGCGCTACCCCAGTTAAGTTGACGCTCTAAGGCTAAGCCGCTGTCGATACTAAATATTGGCAACGCGCGCGTTCCGCCCTCAAAGCCAGTCTCGTTTTTGGTGAGATCATAGTGAATGAGGTGATATCCGAGTTTCGGCGTGATAAACCCGAATGGCTTCTTCAGCGTATAGGATGCGGTCGGATAAATGATTAGGCGTTGCCCGTTGACCAGAGTCGGATGCCGAAAATCAGAATATTCCCCAATCGTGTTTACCTCAAACCCTTGAATTCGCGCGGGGCGCGCGTTAAACGTAAGTTGCGGTTGCAACTTGTACGGTGTGCCGATAGGCGCTAGCGGGTCTTGCAGTGTCTGGAAACTGAGTGTTCGTAGCGCGAAGTTTCCGAAGTCGGAGTTGTAGCTGATGGCGGCTTCTCTGGGTAATGTGTTTTCGGCTGTCATGGCGATCCTCGTCGAAAGGTCACGAAAATAGGCGTCATCTGAGACTTTTTTAGTATTGACCGTACCACTCCACCCCTTCCCAAACAGGGATTCCAACCCTTGGTAGTGTCGCCAAGAAATGAACTGTCGGCTTCGGCCGGCCCGCCGGTCATTCGGCAAGAATTCAGCCTCAAGTTGGCCGATGGCCGTCGGTCGTAAATAGCGCAACTCGGCGCCGAGTTGTAGTCCGCGCTTAGAAAACAACTTCGGTGTGATCGTTGCGTCCGTGCCCGACGAAATATTCCAGTAATACGGCAAGGCGAGCTCGGCACCGCTGTTCGACGATGAACCAAACGTGGGAGGCAAGAACCCCGACTTGCGCTCGTTATTGAGCGGAAAAGTCATATACGGAAGGTACAGAATCGGCACACCTTTGAAATCCACAACGCCGCCATAACCGGTGCCGACGTTCGTGCCGCGATCCAACGCGAGTTCACGAATCTTCAGGGTCCACTGATTTTCGCCGGGAGTGCATGTTGAGTAAGTTGCTAAGAATAGCCGCTCCCGTTCTGGGCCTTCAAAATCAAGACGCGACGCGGTTCCGTGAGCGGTAAAGCGCATTTTTGGCCGCGTTGGTGATTTACTAAAGAGAAACGTGGGCTCAGTGACCTGGCCCGTCTCCTTGTCAAGTTTTAGGAACATCGTTGTGCCCGTAACGATGTCTCCGCCGCGGTCGAGACGAACGTTTCCTAGCGCGGTTGCGGTATCAGCCGGTTGATCGTATTTGATCGTGTCAGCTTTTAGTATGGTGTCGCCCTGCTGCAACACAACATTGCCCTTGGCCGTCAGTTGCTGTTGCGTGACGCCGTCTAGCTGGTCGGCTTCGATCGTTCGCGGCGCCGTTTTGCCCTTCGGGGACGGCACCACGCTCGGCTTAGCTACCGTGGGGGCAGTCTTGGCCCCTTCTCGGATAGCATTTTCCAACTCAGTTTGATTGGGCGGCCCCGCCATCTGTGCGCTCGCCACACCGAAATGCAAACTGGCGACTACCGCGATCGCCATCAACGATTGATTTGCCGGCTTGGCCCAAAACAATTGCACGCGCCGTCCCCTCAAGTCAGCAAATGAAACGCTGGCGTTGAGCGATTGGTGTCGATTGGAAGGAGTAGGGTGATAAAATTCGCGCAAATTTTCGTGGGAAGCAGATGAAATCAATTGAAGCGGAAGACCTGCGCTTGCGCGAACTGTCGGACTGGCTTGCGACCGACGACGTCAAAGCGGCGGTTGGAAATAGTGTGGCGGAAGGTCAGCTCGCGCCGGCTTCGGCCGATGCAAGTTTCAGGCGTTATTTTCGCATAAGCCACGAAGGTGGAACGGTTATCGCGATGGACGCACCGCCACCGCAAGAAGACTGCCGTCCGTTTGTTCGCATTGGTCGCATGATGGCTGATGCAGGTTTAAATACGCCGACGGTGTTTGCGCAAGACCTTGATCGTGGATTTTTGTTGCTGACGGATTTGGGGCGTGAAACCTATCTGGACGTGATTAGTGAAGACAACGTAAGCCCCATGATGCGGGACGCGACGGACAGTTTGATTAAGTGGCAGTTGGCTTCCAAGCCCGATACCCTGCCGGCGTATGACGAGGCGGTGCTAAAACGGGAAATATTGTTGTTTCCCGACTGGTACGTGGCAAAACATCTGCAAATTACGCTTACACAATCGCAGCGCGAAACGCTGGAGTCGGTGTTTTCAACGATTGTCGCGTCGAACCTTGCACAACAACGGGTTTACGTTCACCGCGACTTTATGCCGCGCAATTTGATGGCATCGACGCCCAACCCCGGTGTGCTCGATTTTCAAGACGCGTTATATGGCCCGATCGGATATGACATCGCGTGTTTGTGGCGCGACGCCTTTATCTCGTGGGAAGAAGAGGTGATTCTTGACGGCACGGTGCGTTATTGGGAAAAAGCGAAACGCGCAGGGCTCCCGGTCCCGCTCGATTTTGGCGACTTCTATCGTGACGTTGAATGGATGGCGCTACAGCGTCATTTGAAAGTCATGGGTATTTTTGCCCGCATCAATTATCGCGACGGCAAACCGCGATACCTTAGTGACACGCCGCGTTTTGCCCGCTATATCCGAAAATGCTGTGAACGCTACAGCGAGTTGTTCCCGCTGGCGCGGCTGTTTGACCAGCTCAAGATTGACGACGGACTGGTTCGGACAAGCGGGGTGTCTTTTTAGTGGTGCGATCACGTCAGGTATTTAAACTCGCCTATTGGCGGGGATCTTCAGACGTTTTTGCTTCAAGAGGACCGTCCTTGCTTGAGTTATTGCGTTGAAGTACCGCGCGATGATCCTTGCCGCCGGCCTCGGTGTGCGCATGCGTCCGCTGACCGACCACACGCCGAAGCCGCTGTTGACCGTTGGGGACAAACCAATGGTCAGCTGGCAAATCGAGTCGCTGGTGCGCGCGGGATTTACCGACATCACAATCAACACGTCTCACTACGCCGATTTGTGGTTGCCAATTGTTGAAGACGCTCGTTGCGTTGGCGCGAATATCACGCTCTTGAACGAGGGGGAAACGCCGTACGAAAGCCTTGGCGGCATTTGCAATATGCTTCGTCACTTACCTGCGGAGCAGCAATCGACACGAACCCCGTTCTTGGTGGCGAGTGGTGATGTCTTTACGGACTTCGACTACGGTTCACTGGTGCCCGTCTTGCAGAAAATTGAAGCTGGCGGGGTGGATGCGCATTTTGTCCTTGCGGACAACCCGCCATTTCACTTGGCGGGCGACTTTGCGATCCGTGACGGGCTCGCGACACGGACTGGCCAGCGCTTGAACTTTTCAGGCATCACCTGCTGGCATCCCAACGTGTTCCGTGATGTCCCTATCGGTACGAGGGAGCGGCTGTTTCCTTGGGCCGATGCGCTGGTTGCCGACAATCGGGTATCCGCAGAGCACTACCCTAGACTTTGGGAGAATATCGGTACCCCTGCGCAGTTGGCGTCGCTGAGGCAGCGCCTCGGCGCTAAAATATCGATGTAGCGCGACGCAATCATCCGCTCAGATTCTGGTCCAATCCCCTTCTTCAGCCCGTCAACATGCATTCGAAAGCACGCATATGAAACGCGAAACCTTGCCGCTTCCCGTCGTTGTTCCAAAAATTGCGCCGCACCTGAAGCGACGCCAGCGCCTCGCGAAGTCATTGACGGAAGGTTTGATGTTGTTGCCAACGTCGCGAGAGGCAACGCGCAACGCCGACGCGCATTTCGACTATCGCTGGGACAGTTACTTCTACTACCTCACCGGTTTTCGCGAACCGGAAGCGGTCGTTGCCATCACACTGGGCAAAAAACCGCGTCACATTCTGTTCTGCCGTGAGAAAAACATCGAGCGCGAGATTTGGGACGGCTTTCGTTTCGGGCCGACGATGGCAAAAGAAATTTTCAGCTTCGACGAGTGTTACCCGATCGCCGATCTAGACCGACTCGTGCCCGACCTGATGGGCAACCAAGCGGTGATTCATACCCCGGTCGGCGCGGACGCCGCGTGGGATGCATCCATCGCCAAGTGGCTCAACGTGGTACGGGCTAGAAGCCGACAAGGCATCACTGCACCGGCTGAAATCCACGATGTTCGACGTCACATCGACTTTCAGCGATTAATTAAAGACGAGACGGAAATCGATATCATGCGGCGCGCGGGGGTCATCTCGTCTGATGCGCACACGCGTGCGATGCGCATGGCGAAACCTGGCATGTACGAGTACCAAGTGGAAGCCGAGCTGCTGCATGAATTTGTCCGTAATGGCGCGCGGCAACCGGCGTACGGCTCAATTGTTGCCGCCGGTGGCAATGCGTGTGTGTTGCACTATCGCGAAAATAGCGCGCAGCTGAAGAAGGGCGATCTCATGTTGATCGACGCCGGCTGCGAGTTGGAAAGTTATGCGGCAGACATCACCAGAACGTTTCCGATTGCCGGCAAATTCTCTGCGGCGCAGCGCGACGTATATGAATTGGTGCTTGAGTCTCAATTGGCGTGTATCAAGGCCGTCAAACCGGGTAACCCCTTCGGCAAGTATCACGAGGTCGCGGTAAACGTGCTGGCCCAAGGTCTGATCGATTTGAAGCTATGCAAGGGTAGCCTCGCGAGTGTTGTTGAGACCGAAGCGTACAAACAGTTCTACATGCACCGCGCCGGCCATTGGCTGGGGCTTGATGTGCATGACGCCGGTAACTACCGGCAGGCAAATGGCAAGTGGGTGCAGATGGAGGCTGGCATGGTGGTGACGGTGGAGCCGGGTATCTACATCCGCCCGGCAGACAACGTGCCGAAAGCGTTCTGGGACATCGGCGTGCGCATTGAAGACGACATTCTTGTCACCAAGAAAGGCCACGAAAATCTCACCGCGTCATGCCCGAAATCGGTCAAGGACGTCGAAGCAGCCACTGCGGCGGCCAGTGCGGCGGCAACCTCGCTTGCCACGGGTTAGTCGGCAAGCGAAGGCGTGATGCGCTGATGTCAACGATTCTCGTCATTGGTGCCGGGCCGGTTGGCGCAACGTTTGCGCTGCTCGCGAAGGCGTATGGACAAGCTGTATCGCTCATCGATGCGCGCGAAGGCCCTTCCACGGAGACACGCACGCTTGCCCTTTCCCATGGCAGTCGGGTTTTGTTAGCGCGGGCCGGTGCGTGGGGTGGAGGTTTAGCGGCAACCGAAATTCATCGTATCCACACGTCGCAAAAAGGCGGCTTCGGGAGGGTGGTGCTTGATCGCGCCGAGGTCGGAGTGCCTGCACTTGGGTACGTCGTGCGTTATGCCGAGCTTCAGGCGAAGCTTGATAACGCGTTAGCCGCGGCTGGGATTTCTGTGACTTATGGCGCGAACGTCGTCGCACTTGAGTCGAGTAGCGCTACGGTGAAATATGTGACGGGCACCGGTGAAAGCGTCGTGCAGTCGTCATTGGTTGTGATGGCCGATGGTGGTGCAAATCTCGATAAAGTGCAAGGCGTTGAGGTGGCAATCAAGGATTACGGCCAATCCGCTATGCTGGCGCACGTTGTGGCTGATCAAGCGCATTCAAACGTGGCTTACGAGCGCTTTACGCCGGAGGGTCCCGCAGCGCTTTTGCCGAACGTGGGTGGGGATTGCGACTATTCGATGGTCTGGGTCGCGGGGCACGAAAAAATTGATCAGCTCATGGCGCTAAATGATGAGGCGGCTAGGACAGCGTTCCAATCGCATTTTGGCAATCGGGCAGGGCGCTTTACGGCGCTAACGAATCGGCGTCGTTACCCACTGAGGCTCAAACAAGCGAGTGCGCGAGTGGTTGAAAAAATCGCGATTATCGGTAACGCCGCGCAAGCGATGCACCCGGTCGCGGGCCAAGGCTTTAATCTCGGCTTGCGCGATGCCGCTACGCTCGCCGCGGCGCTAGCCAACACGCTTGGTCAATCGCCCACCGTGAATGACGCATTGCGGCTATACAGCGCGACGCGCGAATCGGACATCGCCCGCGGGGTGGGGTTTACCGACCTCTTGGCGAGTGCATTCCTGTCCGACGCGGCAACACTGCGCTGGCCTCGCGGGCTTGCCCTTGCGGCCGTTGATCTGCTGCCCTTTGCGCGCCGAGCAATTGCAAATCGGATGTTGTTTGGAGCGCAATCATGAATCGCATCGTGGTCGTCGGCGGCGGGCCGGTCGGGCTCGCGTTTGCAATTTGCGCTGCGCAATTAATTCGCAACGCCGAAATTATCGTTCTTGAGCGAGCGCCCGAAGCGACGCGGTCGATTGGAGAAGCGGCAGGGCAAGTGTTCGATCATCGGGTTTATGCGCTATCGCCGCAATCGGTTGCCCTGCTGGAAAACAGCGGTGTTTGGTCGCGTTTGCCAAGCGCGCGAATCACGTCGGTCGAGGAAATGTGTGTGTCGAGCGACGCCGATGCTGCCGATGTTGTTGTCGATGTTGCCGAGTTTGCCACCCACCGGCTTCCAAGCATCCACTTTTCGCGTGGCATGGCGCTCGCGCATATTGTTGAACACCGG
>JACMOJ010000479.1 GCA_014378085.1 Burkholderiales bacterium
GCGGTACAAAGTGTGTTTGCGCGTGAAAACGGACGCGGTGTTTTTTTTCATCCAGAGGACGCGCCGGAACCGGTCACCAGTCCAACATATGTAACGGTAACCCCCCCGATCTTGCAGTCGGTTTCCATGACGTCGCAGGTTGCGCCCACGTCTCTTGCGCCGTCGATGCAAAATACATCCGCAGAAACAGTGCCGGAGACGCCTGCACCGGACAAGCCGAAAGCGCCGCCCCGAGGCAAGCTTCGCGTTATCAAGTAGTAGTCAGCGCTCGCAATGCAGTCTGGCAGACGGCCATGGCCTTTGCTACCCTGAACGCTCACCGAGAATAAACGCCCGAATCCGACAGCATGAACCAATCAACCGTTGCCGATCTACTTAAGGACAAGGCCACGCAGCCGCAATCGGCGCTCAAGCGCGGGGTATTTTCCATCGGACCTGATACTTCGGTCGCAGAAGCAGTGTCATCCATGACCAAAAATGAAATCAGCTCAATGATTGTCATGGATGCCGGCGAAATGGTGGGCTTGATCACGTTGCGTGAACTGTTACAGGGCCTTAATTCCCACGGCGGCAACTTGATGACGGCTAAGTGTCGAAACGTAATGAAAATAAACCCGCCGCTTGCCAAACCCGAAGACAGTGTTGGTCACTTACGTGGATTGATGACGGAATTGCACATTACCCACGTTCCCGTGGTGGATCACGGCGTGCTCATTGGCATTCTCTCATTCCACGACATTGCGCGGAGCGCGATCAAGGATGTCTTTATTGAAAATCAACTTCTTAAACAGTACATCAAGAACTGGCCGGAATAAGCGAGCACAGGGGTAAAAGTTAACTAAGGAACAGGCGATAGGCTGGGTTGTGGCTCTCGTCGACGTAATCAAATCCCACAGACTTGAGGAAACGATTGAAAGCACGGTGCTCGTCAGCCGGCACCTGCAGCCCGACGAGGATGCGCCCCACATCGGCGCCATGATTACGGTAATGAAACAGGCTGATGTTCCAGTTCGGGCTCATGCTATTCAGAAATTTCATCAAAGCGCCCGGTCGCTCAGGAAATTCAAAGCGATACACCAGCTCGTTGCGCGCCAACGGTGAGCGCCCGCCAACGAGGTGGCGCACGTGAAGCTTGGCCATTTCATCGTTGGTGAGATCGAGCGCTTTGAAGCCATGGCGGCCAAAATGGGCGACGAGTTTTTTTGCTTCTTCGCGACCACCAACCTGAACGCCGACAAACACATGCGCCTCTTTGGCGTCGGCAATACGGTAATTAAATTCCGTCACGTTCCGTGGGCCGATCAAGCCGCAAAACTTCCGAAAACTCCCGCGCGCTTCGGGTACCGTGACTGCCAGCAGTGCCTCGTGATGCTCACCCATTTCGGCGCGCTCGGCAATAAATCGTAAGCGGTCGAAATTCATATTTGCACCGCAGCAAATAGCGACAAACGTTTTGCCTACGCATTTTTCGCGTTCGACATAGCGCTTTATTCCGGCCAATGCCAAACCGCCGGATGGCTCCATAATTGAGCGCGTGTCCTGAAAAATATCCTTGATCGCGGCGCAGATTTCGTCAGTATCAACCAACAGTACTTCATCGACCAGCGTCTTGGCGAGCCGAAACGTCTCCTTGCCGACTTGCTTGACCGCCACACCATCGGCGAACAAATTCACGTGGGCCAGCTTTACGCGGCGTCCCGCTTTCAGCGACTGATACATCGCGTTTGAATCGACCGGCTCCACGCCGATAATCTTTGTCTTGGGAGACAACGCTTTCACGTAGGCACCGATGCCCGCGATCAGCCCGCCACCGCCAATCGGCACGAAAATCGCATCGATTGCATGCTGATGTTGCCGCAAA
>JACMOJ010000480.1 GCA_014378085.1 Burkholderiales bacterium
ATCGCATCCCGATTCACTTGCAAATCATTCCCTGGGCGATGCGGGCAAATCTCACTGTGGTGCACCGCGCCGACAATTGGCTGGAAGTGCCTTGGGTGACGATCAAGTAACCTGTCCGGCCCGTCGCCGCTTAGCCTGCGAAAAAAGGTTTTCAGAATCCAGCTCGCGCCGCCCGAAATCAGAAAAAATCAAGAGTCGACAGGGTAAGTATCGGCCGAAACGCGGAGTCTTCCAACTTCACATCACCCAGCATATTCAAACGCAAACCGCCATTCCACGCACATCCCAGTCATAAAATGCCCTAAACGCCGCACCAGTGCTAGACTCTGATTGATCAGAATTGGCTAGCGCTATTTATTTTCAAAACAATTAACGCTGACACCTTTGATGCTCGTGGGGAAACCTCATGACTGACCCGTTTGCCTTGTTCCTTAGCCAAACGCTCCGCTAAAATTAGAAATGCACCATATGCGACTTGGTGTCTTTGACCGTCAGAGTGACTTCCACTCGTTGGCGCAGTTCGCCATACTCAATAGGCACAGACAGCTTCAACCAGTTTCCGATACCTTTCTCCAGGATCACCGGTTCGTTATCTTTCCACCGCGCATCGAACATGGTTCCCGCTCGAAAAATGTTAGCCGCATCGATGGCCAGATTAAAAACCCGGTCGTTTCCGCCGGCAACGCAAAACGACGGTGGAATGATGAAGCCGGCATCGAGCATCTTTTTGTAGTCGCTCGAATTCAGTTGCGCCCTCTCCCTGGGGTCAAGGGGAAGCCTCACCCGCAAAGGCTTTTTTTCCGATACCGAACTCGAATGCAGAGTCGCTTGATCGAATCTGACGCAAACAGTTGTTTGCGTACGATTGCGAATCCGGCCGCCAACCAAACCTTCAAACACCCAATAGGTACCACCAAACTCTTTGCCGGCGTATTCCATAATGGGAAAGCCGACGGAAGGATTTGTATGAGGCGGAGGCGGCAGGGGTGTGAAGTCGCGTGGAAAAACTGTCCAGTCGGTGCCGGCAATTCCCTGCCCCACTATCGCCGCATCCACCGAAAACTGCACCTGAGCCACGGGCACAGACAAGCAACCCGTCAAAAACAGCGGCAACAATGAAACAATCAGCGAATACAGTCGCCTGTTTGCGTGCAAGCATGAACCAGAACCAAGCAAGGCAGTAGTCATGGGATATGACACAAATTCTATGGGTTCAGCGTGAATTGCTTTTGGGAAACAACGGACAACATGAGTACCTACTTCCAGCTCAAATCCAGCTTGCGGTGAGTGGCGGCACAATCTCGCAGGTAAAGGTTGATCAGGCTTTGGTATGGGATGCCAACGACTTCCGAGATCGATTTGAAATACGTTATGGATTCTTCGTCCAAGCGAATGGTAATTTGTTTCTTGAGTTGCGCCGCGTATGGATTTTTTCTCGCGGCTGAGAAATCGTACTCTTTGCGCATATGGCACCTCTACGGATAGGACTTGGATTCCTTGGCGCTTGCCTTGCGAACGGAGATGACGCGAATGACATTTCCATCGCTCCGATAACAATGACAAACAAGCAGCAGCCGAAGCGCGCTGCTGAAACCAAGAATGACAAAGCGGTCTTCCACTTCAGAGTGATCTGGATCATCGATTAGCTTGGCGTTCTCGTCCACGAAAACGGACTTTGCTTCATCGAAGCCAACGCCGTGCTTCCTTAAATTTGCAGCAGCTTTCCGATCATCCCACTCGAAGCGAAGTGTGCTCATGCATCTAGTGTAACTACAATGTAGTTCAATCGCAAATAGTATGCCCTGCTCTACCAAAAGAGGCTAACGAGGCTGTAGAAAAATCGCGGACGCAAGATCAGCCTGTAGGTTGGGCTAGTGTAGTGCTTCATTCTGTTTGGAACTTAAGTTGCGATTGGCGCGGATGACCTTGGCGAGGATGTCATTGGCACTGGCAGTCCACACAAATGGTTTGGGATTTTTGTTATGCACGGCGATGTACTCCTTGATCGCTTCGGTCAGTTCGGGGACGCTGCGGAAGACGCCGTTGCGAAGGCGCGTGGTGGAGATATCGCGAAAGAACCGCTCGACCATGTTGAGCCAGGATGCCGAGGTGGGGGTGAAATGAACATGGAAGCGGGGGTGCTTTGCGATCCACTGCGTGACTTTCGGATGCTTGTGCGTCGCGTAGTTGTCGCAGATCAGATGAAGCGCCAAATGTTGCGGCGTTTCACGATCGATTTGGCGCAGGAAGTCGAGCCACTCGATATGGCGGTGGCGCTGCGCGCAACGGGAGATGACTGCACCGTCAAGCATACTCATCGCAGCAAACAGGGTGGTGGTGCCGTGGCGCTTGTAGTCGTGCGTCATGGTGGCCGCGCGTCCGCGCTTCATCGGCAGGCCAGGCTGGGTGCGATCAAGTGCTTGTATCTGGCTCTTCTCATCGCAGCACAGTACCAGCGCGTGTTCGGGCGGGGACATGTACAGGCCAACGATGTCTTCGAGCTTCTCGACGAACTTAGGGTCGCGAGACACCTTGAATTGCTTTGTCCGGTGCGGCTCCAAGCCGCCCTGCTTCCAGATACGCTGGATGGTGGTGTCGCTCACGCCAGCCACCGCCGCCAGCGTGCGCGTGCTCCACTGCGTGGCCGCGTCCGGCTTGGTCTGCGTGGTCAGGCGCACGATCTCGACCAGATCGGCCGTAGGCTTGCGCCCGCCGCGAGGCAAGTCTTGCTCAATGGCCTTGAATCCGCCTGCGGCATAGCGTGCGCGCCAGCGTCCCGCTTGCACACGACCCACGTCGAGCATCTCGCCAATGTCGTGGTTGTCGAAACCATCGGCTGCCAGCAGCACGATACCTGCGCGCCGCGCCAATCGTACTTCTGCCGTATTCGATTGCGCCAACTTCACCAGCTTCTGCCGCTGCGTATCGTCCAGTTCAATCACACTTGCATGTCGCATCGCCACTCCAGAACACATCGAATAGCTCTTGGAGCCAACAAGTGAACATTAGTTCCGCTAATTACGAAGCACTACACTAGTTTCTTTAGTCCAACAATGCCAACACAACAGATGTTGCCAAACATATTCGCGGTGTGATGTTGAGCTGGTAAGGCTAGTCCAACCCAACCTACGCGCTATCTTTCACCCCCTAAACAATTCAGCATGTGTCCCCGCCCGGACAAATACAATCATGCCGGTCTTCCCGCTGTCATCAATCTTGTACCCAAGCAGAAAATCGCCGTCAATAAGGCATTCGCGGTGACCTTCCCGATCTCCTTTCGGCGGGTGATCCTGCCATTCAGGTCCGAGCGGACCATCGTTGGCGATCAGCATCAACATCGCCTCCTTTAGCCGATTCATGTCGTACCGACCAGACTGAGAAAGCCGTTGCCTGTCTTTGAGGAAAGACTTTGCGTAGTCCGCTGCCCGTGGTAGAGATGTGCGCTTACTTGCGGCGCTTTTTTTCGAGGTCGGTGAACAGTTCATCCGCAGTTGCGAGGCGCGCGTAACGCGCGCGCGTCAGTTGATCCGCCTCGGCCATTGCGGCGCGGGTTTCTTCATTCGGCGCCATGAGTTCCAGCGAAAATGCCTGATCGACGATGACGCGGCGCAAGAGCAGACGCACCGCATCGGAGACGGACAGCCCCATCGCGGCCAACATTTCAGTCGCCTGTGCTTTGGTTTCATCGTCCACGCGGATGTGCAGCATTGATGTTTGTGCAGCCACTTCAGCCCTCATTTTTCCCTGGCGTTATGTAACGCAATCGAGATACAGTCAGCCTACGACGCAGCCCCGATGGCTTTCGCCCGCGCCAGCGAAGCCGTATCTTCCCCCTTGGCGGCATTCCGATCCCAATCCGCGCTCACCCAGCCGACAAGATGCTCCTCAACTATCGCCGCCAACGCCCCCACATACGCCTCCGTATCATTGGCCACCGGAATGTATTTACACGTCTTGCCGCCCGCATGGAGAAAAGTCTCCTTTGCCTCCATCGCGATCTCTTCCAGCGTCTCCAGACAATCCGCCGCAAAACCCGGGCAAATTACATCGATACGTTTGGTGCCGGCCGCACCTAGCGTTTCAAGTGTCTTGTCTGTGTACGGTTGCAGCCATTCGGTTTTGCCA
>JACMOJ010000481.1 GCA_014378085.1 Burkholderiales bacterium
AGTTTCAGCAAGCAAAATGCCATCCGTCATGACCTTGACGAAAGTGTTCTCGTCGGTGTGATCATTGAAGCGGATTTTGTAACCCACCGCATGGGAACCGACCGCACCAAGTTCTTTGGCCAGCCGCGCGGCAAGACTTCGCGCCGCGATCCGCCGCGGCTGTGTGCAACCAATCATGCCATTGAGACCGCGGCCCAACTCCAGGCAAATTTTGGGGAGCTGTGTGGTTTTACCTGACCCGGTTTCACCGCAGAGGATGACGACCTGATGTTTCAGGATGAGTGCGGCGATTTCGGCACGACGCGCGGCAATCGGCAGTGCATCGTCGAACATCGGATGGGCGACAGCGCTGTGCCGCTGTTGGCGTGACACAAAACGTTCTCGCGCCTGGGCCCACGCCGTGTCGAGTTGTTTATCTACCTGATCGAACGGCTTTTTCTGGCGTGCGAAGTCCTGGCGCTTTTTTGCCAATGCGATCAGGCGTCCGCGATCGGCTGCCAACACTTGTTCAAAATTGATTTGCTCGAAAGACATGCTGAACGCATTTTACGTGTTCACCTGTCTTGAATCACATCCGCAATCAACAGCTGCCGCAAACGAAGTGAAAATTGCGGTTCTTCGTTTGATCGTGCAAGGATTGGCAACAATCCGAACTGCAAGAAAATTACATCTCAATTACCAGCAGCAGCAAGCACCTTCAAATGTTTTCCGCCTGCGAGGCGCGCCATTGCTTGAGTTTGATTTTTCAATCAGTGCCATCCGCCCTGTCGACTCGGCACGCGAAACAGCCGCGTCGCGCGTAATGCACATGCAGGTAGGCGACATCTTTACGCTGGAAAAATTTTTCAATCAACGTCTCCACCAACGCGCCATCAACAACGTCAGCCTCGACGATCAGGTCTGCTGCGTTGTACGCCCGCAACGACAGTAGTCTCACACGCACCGGTTCGGGAATGGTGTTGACCGCATCAAACGCCGCGGTCGCCGCTCTACGGACAAAAATAGGACCGCTTGCGCGATAGGGCGAATGCGCGTTTTGATGCTCGAAAGACAAGAGGATTAACTCATCCCCCGGTGCCGCATGCGTCAGGCTGACACGACACGGATAACCTGTTGCGTCGTCGGCGATGGTCCGCTGCGCGCCCAGGCGCACCAGCGCACTGTTGTTCAACGTAAAAAACGGCTTGAACGAATCGGGGGAAAGCCCGGACACTCGAAAACTCATGCTTGACTCCAAAAAAAAATGGGTGTGCATGAATTTTCTGTGGATGCGGCAAATGCTGCGACCGCTTTTCAGGCAGTAAATTTTCGCCCAACGCCGTACTGCGATCAGCGATCTATCTCGATGCCCTCATCTTCGAATACCCGCTTTACCGTCGGGCGCGAGGCAACGCGCATCGCGTGCTTGGTCCAATGCGGGTAATGTGTTTTCATGTCGAGTCCGACGCGATAACCCCAGCGATAAAACACCAGAAGATAAGGGTCGCATACCGTGTACTGGCCACCCATGGCAAAGGTTTTACCAGTGAGCAGCTTTTCGATGTCAGCGTAGTAACCAATTAGCGTTTCGCGACAAGTGATCTTGATGTTCTCCTTCGCAGCCGCATCGCTAGCATAGCGCTCTGGCCTGACATTGCCGGCAAATACCACCTGCACGCTCGATGCGAGCCACGCCAGCAGCGACAGCGCCTCCGCCTGTTTCCAGGTCTCCTTTGGCCACAAACCGCGTTCAGCAAAGCCACCACCAAGGTAGGTGAGAATTGCCACGTTCTCGGTCAGGACCTTGCCATCGACGTTTAATGCCGGGACGCGCGCCTTGGGATTAATCTTGAGGTAGTCAGCTTTCTTGTGGTCGCCATCCTTCAACGAGACCAATACCGACTCGTAGGCAATTCCCAGTTCTTCGAGGACAATATGCGGCGCCAGAGAGCAGGCACCGGGGGAGTAATAGAGCTTGATCATTTAAATGCCTGTAACGGGAGAGGCACCATTGTCAAAGATTACAGCCGCGTAATCAAGGACGATGTGTCAAACCGGCTCCCGCCCGCTGCCTGTACCTCCGCATAGAACTGGTCAATCATGCTTGTCACCGGCAACTTCGCGCCATTACGGCTCGCTTCGTCGATACAGATTCCCAGGTCCTTGCGCATCCAGTCGACCGCGAAGCCGAAGTTGAATTCGCGCTTTAACATGGTTTTGCCGCGATTTTCCATCTGCCACGATTGCGCCGCACCTTTGGAAATGACGTCGAGCACCACATTGCCATCGAGTCCCGCTTTTTCTGCGAACGCCAGGCCTTCCGAGAGCGCCTGCACCAACCCGGCGATACAAATCTGGTTCAC
>JACMOJ010000482.1 GCA_014378085.1 Burkholderiales bacterium
CTCGAGCAGCACCGCGGCCGCTCCGGCAATCCTGATCAGCGGTACGACGGACGAGGCCAGCACGATTAGGCTGGGCGGTGATGGCGTCGCTTTGACCACTCAAGGAACAAGTTTTGCTTTCCCGGTCACGCTCAAATCAGGCCTCAACATATACGCGCTGAGTGCTACTGACGCTGCGGGGAATATCTCGACGTCAACCTTAAATATTTCCCTGCTCTCCCTGCAAGTCGCGATTACCAGCCCGTCTGCCGGGCAAACCATCAGTGGCCCCAACGCGATTGTCAAAGGAACGGTCAGTGGGGCCGCCAACGTTGGTGTGTCTGTCAACGGCACAACCGCGTCAATCAGCGGCACACAGTTTGTAGCACTTATTCCCGTGGCCACTGGCTTCAATACGATTGTCGCCCAAGCGGTCTCGCCAAGTAATGGCAGTGCCACGGACACGGTCTCCGTGTCCGTGGCTAACACTCCCATGCCTGATTCTTTGCAGGACGTGAGTGTCAATGTTTCCACTTTCAATGGCCTAGCGCCCGCCACGATCAGTGTCTCCGTGCAGGACTACAAGGGTAGGGTGAGCCAGGTACTGATTGACTTCAGGGGAACCGGCGTCTACCAAGTTTCGGCGACTCCCGCTCTGGGCAGCAACACCTACACCTATCAGTACACGACACCAGGTTTGTATACGGCTCGCGTCAAACTCTTGGACAATTCGGGAGGACCGCCGTACACGTACACCTACCCGATCTTGATCCGCGCCGTGTCAGAGCTGGACCAACAGCTGCGAAGCGTCTTGGCCGATATGAGCTCGGCATTAAGGCGAGGCGACATTGAAACTGCGCTCAAATATTTCACCCCTGCCGCCGCAATTCAATATCAACCCATCCTCGCCGACCCTGGCACAAACCTATCCAGCCTTGCCGATCAGCTAGGCAATATCGTGGATGGAACGCTATCGGCTGGCTTCGCAGAGTATTTGATTGTGCGGCAGACCGCTTCTGGCAAGAAGGGCTATCTACTTTATTTCTTGCAGATGCCTGATGGCGCTTGGCGAATTGCGCAAATGTAATCGGACATTTGTTCTTACTGCGGAACGGGATAAGAAAATGAAACTTGTACTTACCAGATGGGCGACAGCCACGGCGTTTGCGGCAGCGGCGCTGACTGCACTTGCTCAAGAGCCTCCCATTCCCGGTCAAAAGTCGTTCAAAGAGGTTGAGCTCATCATCGCGAAGAGCATTTACAAGGTGATGCCAACGAAGGGCCCACCGGGAGATTACGTTCTGATGCCCCAGCGTATCTCGAAGGACGACAAACCGCCTGCGATTCCAAAGTACTTTGTATTTATGAAAGCTGACCTTGGCTCAGAAGCCATAACTTGCGAACAAGGAGAGATCATGCGCCTCTTCTGGACTGGCAACACTCTGTCGGCGATATCCGTAGGTGTTTGTCACGAGCAACGAAACAAACTTATTGGCATCTTGAACCAGGGGCCGAAGGCAGTCAGCGCCATCACAGCGCAGCTTCTGGATCCGAAGCAAGGTTTTACTATCGACAAAGCTGGCTTCGTCAAAGCGGGTTTCTACTACAACAAGAGGACGCTTCCAGATGGGTCGGAACTTCACTACTACCCATTGTTTTACTTGCAGAACGACGGGCTAGTTGTGGAAAGTGTTGTACTGCTGGATAAGCAGGGCGCTTGGATTGTGCAGTCGCAGCTTGGGCACTTTTGTGCGAAGGCGAGCGCACAGCTGCACCAACAACGCAACATCTGTACCGACACCGAGACGGTGCTTGGTGAAATTGCTCAGGAAGTCAGAGCCAAATTCCCGGTCGGCAAACCTCCAGCGAGTCAAGCCGTACCCGTGCGATCAGCGCCGAGCCCGAGTGGGATAGCAACCACAACCGAAAAAAAATAGCGAGGATAGAACGATGACTCGATTTATTAGTAGGGCTTTTCTTGCTGCGGCCATCCTCACAGTGGCGTCTTGCGCGACGATGAGTTCCTCCCTTGAAGGCATTGTCGTGGATAGCACGACTGGCAAACCCATCGCAGACGCGTTCGTGATTATCAAATGGAGCTACTCTGGCGGCGATATGGTTGGCTCTCGTTCCACCTGTCCTCACATGGAAGTTGTGCGGACGAACGCCGAGGGGCGCTATAAGTTTCCGAGCCAGCCCTATAGCCACGGCGGGCGCATGTCACTAAATCTGTACCCCTATGTTCCGAAATACGAACAGGATTACAGCGTGCTGGCTGAAGAAAATCGTCGCATTGCGATTAAGCTATTTGTGGGGACTGTGGACCAGAGGATAGACAGCTTTATATCCTACAGCTCCTTAATAGGCTGTGGCCCGGATGAAACTAAGTATGAGACGCTTGCGCCATTGTTCACGGCACTTGACAAGGAGGTAACGTCCTTGACATCGACAGCACGCGGCCCAAATTCTCGGCTGACTTTTTTGCAAGTGTTGAAGCGAACTCAGGAACTTTATCTAAAACGAAAAGCGGAAGGACGGGGTGAAAAACAATGAAGCGCGTTGCCTCCACTTCCTTGCTATTTGCCTGCTTGACTTCCACACAATTAATCGCTTACGAATTGAATACTCATTCAGCGATTACGGCATCCGCTTTTGATCGCGCGTCACTCTTCAAGAATCCGCAGATTGCAATCGGGCTTGGAATTTCCACTGCGAACGCAGATACCTTGGGGCCTGTTCTCTTCACTAGAACAAACTCGCTTGATTCCCGAAGATCCGCAGCGGACTTCGAACAAAAACTCATTGGTTTTCTGGGTGTCGAGGAGCGGTCGATCAAAGGCTGGTTAATGCGTGGCGCCATCCGCGAGGATGATCTGACGCCAGGAGGCTGCATTTTTGATGTAGTGCTTTCACGCTTTCACGGGCGCCAGCCCGGTGATTGCAATCCCCCAGAGTCAAACATAAACCGCGTACTGAACCATTTTTATGATCCGATAAATAAAAGTGCGCTGGCCTTTGGACTCTATGGCGAAAAAGCCCCAAATTGGGCTACTGGCTCGACCGATGCGTTCAACTCGCCTAACAACCCCAGCACCTCCGAAAACCGCTTCACGTTGATGGATGCGCGCCGGGCAATGTATTACGCGCTTTCGGGGCAACAGCCAGGCGGCATCCCTGCAGATGAAAGCGCGCGCAAGGCATGGTGGGCAACGACTTTTTATGCGCTTGGAAGCGCTCTCCACTTAGTCCAAGATATGGCGCAGCCGCAGCACACCCGCAACGAGGCACACACGGGAAGCGTTTACGAGGGATACATCAACGCGCGCGCACTCGGCGAAAAAACATACTCCATAAGAACCTCGACCGCCACATCGCTAGCGCCGCTCAATTACGGACCTAGTACGTCGGTAGTTCAATTCGATAAATATTCGGATTTTTTTAGTAAACCCGGCGGCGTCGGGAACGACATCGGCTTGGCGGACTACAGCAACAAGTATTTTTTGACCGAGGGAACCAATCTCGGCAATTTGGCCGGGGCCTTTTATTCAATGCCGCCACGCAACCGCTCCGCCTACGGAATCTCCGACAAATCTCTTGGTGAATCCTATTCAAGCGACTCAATGCTGCGATTGTTGACCAGCCCTTCGCTAGAAACAAATGTTCAGGAGGCAGGTCAAGCGCGGCGGATGTACATTTCGACGGAGAGCATCGCGACAGATTTTTCCGGTCGAGGCCCTGAGTACTCGATGACCCGCTTCAATTACGACGACCAAGCTGAACTTTTGCTGCCCAAAGCTGCTGCTTACTCGGCTGGAATGATCGACTACTTCTTCCGCGGCAAGATTGACTGCGTACCTGACTCAACACAATCCACGCAAGTTAACGCCTGCCTTATTAAGAATCTCGGCACCGAGCCGCTGTCGGGCATATTTGAATTTTTCTACGACGACGTAGATGGACTAAGAAGACCTGTGCCCAACAGCAAGGTTCCTGTAACAAATCTAGAGCCGTCGGCCGACGCGTCGGCTGGAAAACCGACATCGTTCGACGAGCCGACCAATCCGGCACCAAAAAGGGTAGGCACCTATATCTTGGTATTTAAGGGCACGATGGGGAACGAGGCGCCAGGTGGCGCCACGGGTGGCGACGCGTCAGGGCCCACGAACATCGGTGCAGTGACCGGAAAGATAGTAACGTTGCGCAACAGCAATGCCCTCTACCTTGTGGGATTAGATGCTAGTTCACAGCGTGTCTACATGCGGGTCGACCGCGCTGGCACTAAGGTGCTCAGCACCAGCGAGTTCCATCCGCTTCGTCCTTTATCAATCAGCTTTTTTAATGGGCGGCCGAAGTCGTACCTCAATAAACAAATCGAATTCTTCAACGACGGTACTGCTTATCGCACACGCGCCCTTACCGTTGGTGGCACACCGCTTGTAAACGGTACGACAACGCCCAGGCTGACCGGATACGTTTTTAACGATGACGCTTTCGATCCCAAACCTGGCGTCGATTACGCATCATGCAGCCAACTTTGCTGGCAAGCCGATGCAACACTGGCGAGCGGCCAGTATCGTTATAAGTTTTCGTTGAATGTTTTTTCGTCGGGTCTTAACGTCTTCGACGGCAGGCTTGCAGAGATTAGTTATGACCGTGGAACGGTGGTTAACGGTGTGAGCTTCGTCTTGGATTCAGGTTCAGTCCAACTGCCTCCCCTGCCTAGCGGACTAACCGGACTATCGTACCTAGGCGCATCCAAAGGCGAACTTCTCGTTTCGCCCGATGGGCGCTCGGTTGTCGGCTTCAAGGGTACGACACCTGATCGGCAGCAGAAGCACTATGAACTGCGACTGACAATCGGAGAAGCCGTAGCCGCTCAATGGGTGCAAACGGTGACTGATCCCTATGCCCAAAGCTCTAGTGGGAGCGGGACGGTAACGCCTGCTGGAACCTTTACTAAAACTGCGTCGCGAGTGTGCGAGGGGCTTGAGTCAACAGTGACAGGCAGTCTGCCGCTCTTTCGCACATTTGAAATGCGCGAAGCTTCTGAATCCCAAGCTAGCACTCAGTTCTTCGATTATCAGCGCGGTAATTTGCTCAGCTTTCGATCCGAAACGCTGAGCAAGGCTGTTGGACAAGCTGATTATCTAGCAGTAAATGGGACGCTTGCGGTGGGCTACTGTCGCGATGTGGAATGGATCCTCGATAAGATCAGCGGTTATTCGCTTCACTTCAGTGAATACACCAACAAAAGTTTTCTGTTAAGCGGGCAATCAGCTAGCGATGCGGCGAGCGTTTTCTCACGTACCGGCGACTACGCTCCTCCATTTCCTGAATATGGCCGCCCGCGCGGCGATAATTTTATCGTCGACTACGAATACTTCGGCCCACCCGGTGGCTGGAGCATGCCATAGCAACCCTACGGTCCGCCTGAGGTTCTGCCTGCGGGCAAAGTAGTCTTGCGCCCGCTTACATCCAAGCTAGGTGACGCAATCTTAGCTGAGACACAAGGGGGCATTAGTTCGATAACTGTGCGCGGCCAAGTGCTCGGACCTGCTGCAGTGACTCCACTTAGCTCTTTTGTTGCAGAAGCATCACCGCTGGGCGAACTATTTTTTGCTACGAAGGACTTTCGTGTCCTGATACATGATCCACTACCCAACGGTATCAAGCCGTTTGTAAAGCCTGTGAACGTTATTTCCTTGCTGGGTGCCGTATGGATGTAGCGCTTTCAGTTAGCTTTCTTGAGATGCGATGCTGATCGCCCCTCCAGTGTGTGCCATCAGATTTCACTACGTCATTTTATAAACAAAATGTATCGGCAATACTGACTTTCTTCTAGGGGCAGAAGGAATCAAAGGTCTATCGGCTAGCGCTATTTCGGCCGATTGTTGCAACCGTCGTGGCGACACATGAAGCAACCCGTAGGGCCAGTCGCTTTCCCCATGCCTTAACGTACTTGCGTACCGTAAAAACCGAAAGTGAATGTTTTCCGATCGAGGGCGACGGTTTAAGCCCTGCCACAGCTGGTGCCTGTGTTCCAATTCTTTCGGCAACCTGCGCCTGCGTAAGCCCAGCATCTCCACAAAAGACAAACCATGGCGGAACTTCAGAGCCGTTTGTACTGCGCACTGACAAACGGATTACGTGCTGTCGTGAGATTCTATTAATTGTTCATAGTCTAATGCTTCCGCGTTTTGCCCGAGCAGCAAAAAGCCCGACGTTGTCGGGCTTTTTTTCGTTCGCCGTACTCAACAGCACGCTGACGGGCAAATTTACCTACTTATCTTTGCCCTTGCCGTGGCCTTTGCCATTCCCATTGCCACGATCGTCGTCGCCGTCCCGACCTTGTCCGCGGTTGTCATCGTCACGTCCTTTATCCTTGTTTTTGTTCTTGTTCTTGCCATTCCCGTGTTGCTTAGAATATTCGGGCACGTAGACATTGGAGTACCAATTGTTTTCGACAAAATACACCGATTGGCCGCATGCGTTGTAATGGCGGCAGTGTTTGCCCCAGTCCTTCGCGTGGCCCGGTGGCACAACCAAATAAATCGGCTGCTGGCGCACGGCCATGGGTGGCGCTTGGATGATGACTGGACGCTCATATATTAAGCGTGGTTGCGGCACATTACCTAAATCGATTTGGCCGTAAAAACCCGGGTCACCGAGGCGAATAGATACGCCAATGTCGGCTGCCATCGCCGACGAGGCGAATGCGGTGATTGCAATTAAACCTGCTGCAGAACTCGCGTAGCGTTTCATTTTTTACCCCCGTTGGTTGTACTGGTGTATCCATAACGCGTCAGCGGAAGCACGAGTTGACCGTGCACGACTCGCACGAATGCTCCCCCGTTGACGGCACATAGTCTCGCTGACTTTGCCAGCTAACTCAGTGCGGTCGACCACAGTTGGTCGACCACAATCGGCAGACGTGGCGCCGCTTTCAACACTCAACGGTGACGCTAGCGGGGGTATGTTGCTCTCACCATGCGAGTCAACTGCGCGAGAGGCGTGGTGTTGCTTTCAACGTGCAAGAAAAAAGCCCGACGATGTCGGGCTTTTTTAGCGTCTTATGCTTTTACGTCGACTTCTGGGATCACCGCGCGAACGCCGGGAACTTCCTGCGCCGTCTTGGCAGCGTCGGCCAATTCGCGGCCGGTTGCGACGTTACCTTTCAATGTGATTTCGCCATTGCTGGCAGCGACGGTCAAGCCGCGGATGCCTTTCATACCAAGCTCCCAGCGAACAGCATCAGCTAACTGGCCATCGGCCGTCAACACGCGTCCGTCTGCGACCACCGGGTTCGGTGTAACTTTCATGTCTGCACAAGCAGACAACATGGTTGCTGCAATGAGCGCAGCGGCAATCGATAATTTCTGCATATTCGTAGTGTCCTGTTAATCAACCCAAGGAGAGGAAGTCAGCCAAAGGCGGCTGGTTCGGATTGCACAGTATGTGACGGTGATGTTTCAGTAATTTGACAGCCTTGCCGTGAAGTGCGGTTGACGCATAAAAAATGCGCGGTCTCCACAACACGCAAGAACAACGCGTCGCAAAGACTAGGTTTGGCGGGCATCTTCAAGCACTATCGTGTGAAGATGCCCGCCAACTCAAGACTTATTGGCTTTACTTACTTCCCGCGCAGATTTTTATTGAAGAACGCAATAGTACGGTCCCACGCCAACTTCGCCGCCGTCGCGTCATACCGTGGCGTGGTGTCGTTGTTAAAGCCATGCTGGGTGTTTGGATAAATGAAGCCCTCATATTTCACACCAGCTGCCTTTAGCGCCGTTTCATACGCCGGCCAACCCGCGTTGATACGCTCGTCGTTACTCGCGTAGTGGATCAGCAAAGGCGATTTGATCTTCGGCACGTCTTCCGTTTTTGCCGCGCTGCCGTAGAAAGGCACCGACGCTGCCAGGTCAGGAAGTTGGGTCGCCAGATAGTTGGCCATGCTGCCGCCGTAACAAAAACCGACCACACCGACTTTGCCGCTGACGTCTTTCATCGCCTTTAGGTACCCGAAGGCGGCCACAAAGTCGGCACGCGCCTTGGTTTGATCGAGTTTGCCGAACGCTTCACGCGCTTTGTCTTCGTCACCCGGGTAGCCACCGAGCGGGGTGAGGGCGTCGGGTGCAAACGCAATGAAATTGTCCAGCGCGACTTTGCGGGCGATATCTTCGATGTGTGGGTTCAGCCCGCGGTTTTCATGCACCACCAAGACAGCAGGAAGTGTACCGGTCATTTTCGCTGGCATAACCAAGTAGCCTTTCATCTTGCCGTTGCCATCGGGCGAGGCGTACTCGACATACTTGGCGAGGATGCGCGAATCATCGGCTTTGATCTGTTGGGCAGAAACAAAATTAGGGTTCAGCATTTCCAACAACATGGTGGCCGATACCCCGCCCACGGCATATTTAGTGGCACCGGCCAGAAAGCCGCGGCGATCAATTGCGCCATGAACGTATTGGTCAAATAATTTCAACACCTCCGGGTGAAAATCGGTGGCGGTCTTGCGTATTGGGGCCGTTAGCGGCAATTGATCATCTGGCACGGTTGCTCCTTTAGCGAGTGGATTGGAATGGTGAGTAAGGTCTACTGACAAACAGTTTCCGACAAAGCCAACCGGCGAGCAAGCCGCTCTTAGTTACACCGCTTTATCTCAAAACCTGCCGTCGGCTGAAAGCGAATTAATCGCCGGGTTTTCTAGGGCTTTTCCAATGCTTGTTAAAACCAATCCTGCGCGATAGTCAATCGTCAACAGTTTATCGACGCGTTTGTCCCCAAGACCGCCCCGGAGAACAACATGCCCCCGCTCAGCCGACTGAAACTCCCAATTGCCGCACGCCGCCTTCCGCACCAATCGTCGAGGCTATCGTGCATTGACGCCAGCAGCCGCTTTCTCGCCGCGTTGCAAGGCTCATTTGAGACGGCGCGAGACCAGTTCGACGTGAAAACATTAAACATTCCGGAATGGCGTCAAGCTGCAGACGCGTTGGACCACGCTTATCACGCTTGTACCGCTCGGGCCAGGGGTGATGACATCGAAGCGTTATGCCGGGAAGCACAGCGTCGCGTAGAGATGGCGGTGCAGATGTCGATGGTTTCGACTTACTACGACGGCCGCCTGGATCAGACCTACAACTGAGCACGCGCTGACTTCCTCATTCGATATCCCAATCGTGATGACGCGGTCGGCTTGCCGACATTTTTTGAGTGGCTTGCCACAGTCGCGGCCTTGGATTGTCGAGCGCTGCAAAATACGTAGCAAAATCCCCCACTCGCCGCCTGATGACGGCTAACTGCCCCTTAGCAATGGGGGCAACCGGGCGCAACGACGGCGGACATTTCGTCCACTAGACGTCACAAAATTAATGGCGTCCATCAATTAGCGTTTCCCAAGCCAGCATCTCGTGGGCGCGCGATGGTCACAAACATTTCTATTTAATTAGAGTCAATCGCGACCCGACAGCTCTTTCCAATTTCGCCGATAAGTTCATAATTGCCGCTCCACTATTGAGGAGCGTCGGCATGGCGAAATTAAACGTAAACGGCAAAGTACTCGACTATCAAGCGGATGCGGATACCCCGCTCCTTTGGGTCATTCGTGAACAACTCGGCCTGACCGGCACCAAATACGGCTGTGGCATTGCCCAATGCGGCTCCTGCACGGTACACATTGACGGCGCAGCAGTGCGCTCGTGTGTGATGCCGGCCGCGGCTGTTAAAGCCACGCAAAAGATCACCACCATCGAGGGCTTGTCGAAAGACGGGTCACACCCGATTCAAAAAGCGTGGGTCGCGCTGGATGTACCGCAGTGCGGTTTCTGCCAGTCCGGCATGATCATGGCCGCCACGGCATTGGTCAAAGCGAAGCCGAACCCGACCGATAAAGATATCGACGACGCGATGACCAACATTTGTCGCTGCGGTACCTACAATCGGGTTCGCGCGGGAATCAAGATGGCAGTACAAGAAATGGCCGGCGCTAAAAACACCACGAAAGCCGCGCCAAAAAAAGTGGCCAATGCCAGCAACGCATTAAATATTGTGCACGTTGATGGCGGTGCCGCATGAAGACCGTCAACATTTCACGCCGCCAGTTTATGCAGGGCTCCACCGCTGTTGCGGGTTCATTGGTGGTTGGCTTTCATGTGCCGTTTTTGAAGGATGCCAACGCCCAAGCCATCACCTCAACCGCGCCTGAAATTAACGCGTGGGTGGTGATTCAACCGAACGATCAAGTCGTGGTGCGAATTGCCCGCTCAGAAATGGGGCAAGGCACATTGACCGGTTTGGCGCAGCTGGTTGCTGAAGAACTAGAGTGTGATTGGGCAAAGGTCACCACCGAATATCCAACGCCCGGCCAAAGTGTTGCGCGCAAACGCCCGTGGGGCAGTTTTGGCACCGGCGGTAGCCAGGGTATTCGCGGCTCACAGGATTACGTTCGCAAGGGCGGTGCGGCCGCACGCATGATGTTGATCCAAGCCGCGGCGGACGAGTGGAAAGTGCCGGTTGCGGAATGCAGCGTAGCGAAAGGTGTCATCACCCACGCGGCATCATCACGCACCACCACCTTTGGCAAGATGGCGCCAGCCGCGGCCAAGCTCCCCGCACCCACGGAGGTCAAACTTAAAGACCCCAAAGACTGGCAAATCGCCGGCAAACGCATCGCACGATTGGATACGATCGACAAAACCACCGGTAAACAAATCTACGGCATGGATATCAACATGCCGGGCCTGTTGAATGCGGCGGTGCTGGATTGCCCGGTATTTGGCGGCAAGTTGAAATCCTTCGACGATGCGACAGTGTTAAAACGCCCCGGCGTGAAGAAGGTCATTCGCATTAACGACAGCGCGGTCGCGGTCGTCGCCGACACTTGGTGGCGCGCCAAAACCGCATTGGACGCCCTAAAGGTCGAATGGGACGAAGGCCCCAATGCAAAACTTTCCAGCGCAACGTTCGCCGAGGTATTAAAAGCCGGGCTCACCGCCAAAGACGCGGTAGTTGGCAGCACCGTTGGTGATGCACCGGCGGCAATCGCCAGCGCTGCACGCACCGTCGAGGCCACCTACTCGTATCCGCATCAAAACCACGCGTGTATGGAAACCATGAACGCCACTGTGAAGTGGACACCCGAGCTGTGTGAAGCTTGGGTGCCGACACAAAACGGCGAAGCCGCACATGCCGTCGCGGCGGAGGCGGCCGGCTAGCCGCCGACGAAAGTCGAAGTCTACAAAATGCATTTGGGCGGCGGTTTTGGGCGGCGCGGTGGTACCGACTACGTGCGGCAAGCCGTGTTGATTGCCAAACAAATGCCGGGCACACCGATCAAGATGATTTGGTCGCGCGAAGAAGACATGGCGCATGGCCAATATCACCCGATCACTCATTGCAAAATGGTGGCAGGGCTCGATGACAAGGGTGAGATCACCGGGCTGCATATGCGAATTTCTGGGCAATCGATCCTAGCCGGACTGCGCCCCGAGGCGATTCGTGATGGCAAAGACCCGGTGGTGTTTCAAGGCTTGAATTTGGGCGGACCGGAGACCGCGATTGGTTACACCTTCCCCAATTTGTTGGTCGACCACGCGATGCGTAACCCGCACGTGCCACCGGGTTTTTGGCGCGGCGTGAACCTGAATCAAAACGCGATTTACCTAGAATCGTTCATCGACGAAATCGCCCACGCGACCAAGCAAGACCCGTTGGCGTTGCGTCGTAAGCTGATGGCTAAACACCCGAAGCATTTGGCGGTGCTCGACGCGGTGGCTAAACATGTCGGCTGGGATAAACCTGCGCCGAAGGGCGTATTCCGCGGCTTGGCGCAAACCATGGGCTTTGGTGCCTATGTCGCGGCGTGTGCTGAAGTCTCAGTGAGCAAAGATGGCGCGCTGAAAATTCACCGCATTGTCGCGGCGACGGATTGCGGCTACGCGGTCAACCCTCAGCAGATAGAAGCGCAAGTGGAAGGCTCATTTGTGTATGGGCTTGGCGCGGCGCTGTATCAAGAGTGCACGGTTAAGGACGGTCGGATTGTCGAGACCAACTTCCATCAGTATCCGTCAATGAAGCTCGCAGATATGCCAAAGGTCGAAACCTTAATCGTCGCTTCCGGCGGGTTCTGGGGCGGCGTCGGTGAACCGACCATTGCGGTGGCGGCACCGGCGGTATTAAACGCGATTTTTGCTGCAACCGGCAAACGTATTCGTGACATGCCGCTGAAGAACCACAGTCTGAAAGCGTAGTGTTGGCACACGTGGTGGCCGGGCCGCTGCGGCGACGGATTGTTGCGGGGGCCATATTCTTTTATAGCTTGGCTGCTGTTGCACAAGTGGTGCCGTCTTCTGTCGAAGATGGCATCTCCTTACCGCTGTCAGGTTTGGTGGGGGATGCCGCACGCGGCAAATCGATCGTTGCCAATCGCCAGCAAGGTCTTTGTGTCCTCTGTCACCAAATACCGAGCAATGTTGGCGCGCCACCTGGGCTAGCTATGTTTCAGGGCAACCTCGCGCCGTCCATTGCTGGCGCAGGCAGTCGCTGGAGTGCCGCGCAGCTGCGGCTACGAATTGTGGATAGTCGCAAACTCAACCCAAACAGCATCATGCCCGCCTACCATCGCACCGATGCTCTGACCCGTGTTGGCACCGCATGGCAGGGAAAACCCATCCTCGACGCCCAACAAATCGAAGATGTTGTTGCGTTCCTTGTCACCTTAAAATGAGGAAACCATGACGGCGCGACGGGATTTCCTGACACAGGTTTCTGCAATTGGTGCTTCCGCTTTTCTGTTACGTCCGGTAGCGGCTCTTGCGGAAAACGACCCGCTCGCCGCGCTCACCCGCGCCTACGCGGGCAACGGGCAAATCCGCGAAGCTAGGGTGACGCTGGAAATTGCGCCGCTCGTCGATAACGGCAATAGCGTGCCGATTACTATCACGGTACAAAGCCCGATGACCGCAACAGACCGTGTGGTGGGAATCGCCGTTTTCAACGAAAAAAATCCGCAGCCCGAAGTGGCCGAATTCACACTCGGCCCACGCGCAGGGCGCGCTAAAATTGCGACGCGAATTCGTCTTGCCACCACACAAAAACTTGTTGCGGTGGCAAAGATGGCCGACGGCAGCTGCTGGACGCACACCGTGGAAGTCGTCGTCACGCTCGCTGCGTGTCTTGAAGACTGATCGGAAGGAGACATCATGGCGCGCAATATTCTGACCGTACCCACTAGTGCAAAAACAGGCGACATTATCGAGCTGCGCGCGTTGATCCAGCACCCCATGGAAACGGGTTACCGTCGATCCAGTGAAGGCATGATGATGGCGCGCGAGCTGATTCGGTCCTTCACCTGTCGCTTTCTAGAAGCAGGCAAAACCGGCGAGGGTGAACTTGTCTTCACCGCCAAATTGTTCGCCGCGGTCTCCGCGAACCCATACTTGTCGTTTCACACGACAGCTTTTGCCAGCGGCGCGTTTTTGTTTGTTTGGGCCGGTGACAATGGTTTTGCGCAGAGCGAGCGCGTGGCCATCACGGTTCGGTAGGTCGATCAGCGTGAATCCAACTCGCACTACGTTATGTTTTGGACTCGCGCTTCCGGCGACGCTGTTCGGTATGTGTTTCGCCATAAGCGCCTGCGCACAGCCACCAACCGACACCCGTAAATCAGGCTACACCTACATGGCGCCGGCAACACAGGCGCTACAGAACGACGACAGCCAAAACCCCGCAATGTTGTGGGTGAAAGACGGCGAGGCGGCTTGGCAGCGCACCGAGGGCATCGCAGGTAAATCTTGCGCAACCTGCCACGGCGACGCCAAAAAAAGTATGCGCGGTGTCGCCGCGCGGTTCCCGGCGTATTCCACCGCAATCGGTCGGGTGCGCAACCTACAGCAACAAATCAACCTGTGTCGCACTTCGCATCAAAAAACACCGTCATTATCGATAGAGCATCAAACGCTGATTGCGCTTGAAAGTTTCATCGCGTTGCAGTCACGTGGCATGCCGATTAAACCTCCGGTAGAGCCAAAGCTCGCGGACGCGCAGAAGAAGGGCGAGGCGCTATTTAATCAACGTATTGGCCAAATCGATTTGAGTTGTCACGATTGTCACAACAATCAGCCTGGTCGATCGCTGGCTGGAAATTTGATCCCACAAGCACATCCCACCGGTTACCCACTGTATCGTTTGGAATGGCAGGGTGTTGGTGGGCTCCAGCGCCGCCTGCGCAACTGTATGGTCGGCGTGCGCGCCGAGCCGTACGCTTTTGGCAGCGATGAAATGGTGGCGCTGGAAGCGTACCTGGCGGTACGCGCGGCAGGGATGAAACTGGAAGCGCCTGCGGTTAGGCCGTGATAATTTATGTGGCCAGCCAACTAGCAGATCAGACAGCAGATTACGTGGCGGC
>JACMOJ010000050.1 GCA_014378085.1 Burkholderiales bacterium
CTCAATGCGAGTGAAGTCATCTTCCGCATGCGCGTACAGAAGGCCGAAGACAACGTCGGCATCGGTCTTGCCGTAGATGGGGGGGATGCCCCATTTATCGCGAATGATAGTGACGCGCTTGGCCTGTGCCTCCAATGCGCTTAGCTGTTTCGCGGACAAAGCATTTTCTGTGTCTGCTGCGAGAACGGGTGCCGCAATTACAAGGCTAAGCGTGGCAACAAAAGCCGCGATGAGATGACGCAATGTCATGGGGACGATTTCCTTTTTGCTGAATGTGCGGACGGGTGGCGCCCGTGACGCGTGAGACGGGCGACCGAATTTCTACTGCACCTGCCGAATGAACTTACCCATGAATGCCTGCTCCTCGTATAGCGCCGCGCTAGACAGCAGGCAGGCAGAGATGGCGCTGATGCAGATGAGGAATCCTGAGGTCGCTCGAAAGGGGGAGTGGCTCTTGAAAACTGTGCAGAACGATAACATAGGTAACGAGAAATGTTCTTTACCGTACGGCATAAAATTGCTTATTTATGCGGGGTAACTCCCCGATTGTGGGCGACTGCCATCATGTATCGCCTTGCAATCGGCAGGCCTTCACCGCAACTCAATCCCAATGGAGAATTCATGTTCATTGAATCCAAAATTGTCATGCGCGCTGCCACTGCTATTACCTTGGCGGTCACTACGTTTCACTCATTTTCGGCTGACACTTGCGAAGAGCCGCAATTGGCCGGAAACATCATCGCAAATCTACCAGCAAATTTTTGAACTGCATTCATCCGATTGGATGACCCAAAGCATAGAGAATTCGCGAAAGCCGCAGTTTAACTATTGTTCGCGGCATCTGGACTCCTCAGGGCGGGCCGACTAGGCCAGGTGCAATCGCGTTCCACCAGGTCGATCGTGCGATCCATGCGCTGGAAATCTGAAAAGGCAGCACGAGGGCAATGCTGGTCAATGTGGCCGGGTGCAGTTTTCCCAACTCGCGCCAGTCAAATCGCGCGAGCGCGATCAGGAAGGGATACATGACGACGTAGGCCACGATATCGAGTTGAAATGGGTTGAGGCCAGGAATGCCCAACGTCCATCGCGTAGCAGCAGGAGCGACGAGGCAGAGCGCCGCGACAAACACGAACCGGCGGTGCCACTCCTTGTACCGAGTAACGAGCACGATGGCGGCGACCATCAGTACCGTGAACAACGTCATGTCGATGAGGTTGTACCAAGTTGTTTCATACGGGTGCACCATGTTTCCGAGACGTCGTTGCGCAGCACGCTGCGCTATCCAGAAGCCGAGAGGGATGATGAGGCCTGTCAGCGCAAAACCACCTAGGCCGATTTCGCGATGCCGAACAACCTGCCCGCGAGCAACCAGCTGCGTTTGCTAGACATAGAGGCCAAACCACGCGAAGAACGCGAGAGCGTGTAGATGGTGCAGCGTGTCGAATTTGCCCGACCCCGTTGCGACGGGCAGATAGTAGGTGAGCGGAAAACTGAGCACCACGATTGCCGCCATGACGAGGGCTGCTCTGGCGAAGAACTGTGGCCGCTCGCTGCCCGCGTGGGCCGGCGCTGTACCGATGGCTTTAGTGATCATGTGATCTTTTGTGGGACACCAGGTGTCAGAGTCAAATTGTTTTTCATTTGATTCGCTGGACCAATGTATGAAATCAGAAAGCAATCGCGAATATCGGCTTTTGGCCGAATTGTGCTGAACTTAAACCCAGACCACAATCTTGGATCTCACTCGCTTGCCACCATATGCCAAACAACTTATTTCTTGCCACCAATTTCCGCCAGCAGTTCTGTCGCGCCGTAGATATTTTTTAGCGCTTCCAAAATGCCGTTGCTGGTCACACCCACCGTGCGATTTTGCTTCTCGTCGAACCAATAAGCTCCGCTGTGGGTGTGTTTATTGCCGTCGAACGCGAGCCCCACAACCTCTGCCTTGCTGTTAATCATTGGGCTGCCAGAGTTGCCGCCAATGATGTCGTTAGTTGTCACGAAGTTAAGTGTTTGCGCGAGTTGTACTTTGTCTTTCGCCGCGAGCCACGACGCGGGTAGTGCATAGGGTGCAGCGCCAGTGTGTCGGTTAAATGCGCCGGCGAAGTCGGTAAACGGCAGCACTTGTTTGCCTAGCGCAGTCCACCCCTGGACCGCGCCATAACTCAAACGCAGAGTGCCGGTTGCATCGGGGTAAGTTTTGGAACCAGACATGGCGAAGCGAACTTTTGCGATGAGCTCGGCATTTTTCTGCTCGACTGCACTCACTTCGTTGTCAAACCGTTTACGCACCGCCAGCGCTGCGCCATCGATATCGCGTACCAGCTGTATAAAAGTGTCGTCAGCTTTTTCAACCGCAGCGCGCTCACCCGACCACAGCGCCTTGCGATACATCGGGTCACCCAGCTTGGTGCCATCAACCAGACGGCTCGCCACCTGCTCTGGTGATTCCTTGCCGAGCACCCTAACTACAAACGGGTCATCGGTGCCGAGTAATTCGCGCATCTTGGTCAGCGAATGCGCGAGCTTCAGCTTTTCAAACTCGGGATGGAAAGGTGCCGGTGAGGTGATCTGCCGCTCAACTTGCGGGAGGCGCGTCGCGGAGAATTCCGGCAGGCGCTCGGCCTCTGGCTTGGTACGCTCTTGGCTGCCTCTCCATAGAGTGCGGGCCAGCGCGAAATAACGTGTATTAAAGCCGCGCCCACCTTCGATATGCTCGTACTCGTTTTCAATTTCACGATAAACCGCTTGTGCCGCCGCAATGGCATCCCACGCGCCGCGCGTTTCTTTGTTCCACTGCGCGTTTGCCGCCGCAAATGCTTTCAGGCGCGCCTCTTCGTCACGCTTGCGGTTCATTAGTTCCGGCGACTGCAATGCCGCGAGCTGACCGGTAAAAACCTTTAAGCCGTTCTCCAGTCCGTTCAGATCGTTACGCGCCACCCGCGCCTGTTCAACACCCAGCTTGCGGTATTGGGTAAGCACGCCGCGCAATTCGTAGCCGCGTCGCATGTTCGCAATCATCCGTACATCACGTACCGTCTCCAATTGCGCAACCGTCAAGAGTCGACTGGTCCGCCCGGGGTTGCCGGCGGTGAAGACCAGTTCGCCCGCCTTCGCGCCACTCGGGCTGAAGGGAAAAAAATGTTTCACCACGGCGGGTTTGCCGTTTTCATACGCGCGCAGCATCGCGGCATCCAACCCAAAGCGCGGAAAGTTAAAGTTGTCAGGGTCGCCACCAAAACTCGGTGACGCATCTTCTGGCGCCCACACCAGGTGCACATCGGAATAACGATCGTAACGATAGAGGTGGTACTGCCCACCTTGGTACAAACTCACCACAGTGCAGCGCACGGTGGCCCGTTTGTCGCCCACACAGGTGGCGGCAATTTTGGCGTTGATGCCGTTTAGCGCATTTTTATACGCTTCACCGCTTAGGCCTTTGGTGGCCGTAGTGACCTCGGCGGTCACATCGGTGATCTGTTCGAGGCGGCTGACTTCGGTGGTGGGACACTGCAATTCCTCATCCATCTTGCGCGCCAGAAAACCATCCTGCAAATAATTTTTCTTGGCGCTGGAGATCTGCTGAAGGCAACCGGTGATGCAATGGTGGTTGGTCATCACCAGACCCTGCGGTGACACAAACGAAGCTGAACAGCCGCCGATGTTGACCGCCGCCCGCATGACGTGGTCCACCCAGCCAGATTCCGCAGCAAACCCATACTTTGATTTCATCTGCTCGCGAGGCAGGTTATCGAAAGTCCACATACCTTCGTCAGCGTTGGCTTGCGCTGAACACGAGATGAGGAGTGAAAGAGCTGCGTTGCGAAGGATTTGCATGAAAAGACTCAAAGTAAGATAAAAGAATTCTTAAATAAAAAACATAAAAGTCCCCTATTGGCGGCTGTCTTCAGAAACAATTGCCCAAAGATGCCCGCCAATAGGGGACTTTTAGAAGTTACGTGTTGCTGATGTCTTTGATCTGTGGCAGCGGAAAGTAAGCGTACGGTGCCTGCGCCGCCTCAGAAACCGCATTGCGGTGCAATTGGTCGGCGTCAAGCTGCTTGTCCCACCACGTCGCGCGGTTTTTCTTTTGCAGCTCTTTAAGCTCGGGTTGTTTTTCGAGCAATTCACGGATAAATTTGGTCACATCAGATTCATACATAGCGTCAGGTTTCGCGAGAAATAATGATGACCAAAGTTTAGCACTCGCCTCTAATCGCCGGTTGGCCTAAGCCTGAATAGCCTGATTAGCCTGACGGCGTTGCACTCTGCCCACGGTTGTCTGCTAGTCTCAAGCGTTAAGATCATCGGTCATCGTTAACAGCACGGATCATTGCAGCATCGCCGATCATCAAACAAAGCACGACCCAACCAGACACAACCAACATGCGGCTGCGGTATCCAACTTCCTTCCTGAGCTTGCTGCTAGTCGGCTTCGGTATAGTCACGCTCCCGCTGATTGCCGGACTCGTCTCCAATGCGTTTTCCATCGAACGCCTCTCCCAACAAAGCCAAAAAGCGGTCTACAACGCGACACTCGCTACACAAAGTGCGCGGCAGTTAGGTGCGATGGCGTTGGTGTTGGAACGCACCGCGCGCGCTTACGCCGTTGCTGGTGATCGAGATCTGATCGATAGCTACAAACGCACGCGAGACAGCTGGCTCGTACAACTGGCGCAGCTTGAAGCACTGCCAGTTGATGCTGCGATGCATCAGGCCGCGGCGACATTGCGCGATATGGAAGAGTCGGCCTACCGATCACTCTTGGCGGCACCTGCGTCTGCTGAGTTACAGCGTCGCACCGAGCGAGACTACGGTGCCGAGTTACAGCGTCGCACCGAGCGAGACTACGGCGCGCAGTTAAAGCGTCGCACCGAGCGAGACTACGGTGCCGAGTTACAGCGTCGCACCGAGCGAGACTACGGTGCGATTTCGGCGCGCGCACAAAAACTCAACGTGTTGGCTGATGAAATGGTGGAGGCAGAAGTCGAGCAGCTGCGATCTTCCGCCGCGAAGTCCCGCAGCCAAGTGTTTTGGCAGATGCTGGCAATCGTCCCGTCGGCCATATTGATGATTGCGGGCTTTACTTACTTGCTCGCACGGCCGATCCGCGATTTAGACGCCGCGATCAACGGACTCGGCGAGGGCAAACTTGCCAAACGGATTCGCGTGACCGGCCCGCGCGACATTGAAAAACTCGGCCAGCAGCTCGATTGGCTTCGCCAGCGACTCATCGAGTTGGAAAATCAAAAAACGCGCTTTTTTCAGCACGTCTCGCACGAGCTGAAAACCCCCCTGACGGCATTACGGGAAGGCTCTGATCTCCTCGCCGAGGAAATGGTCGGGCCACTCAACGACGAGCAGCGTGAAGTGGCGCGTATCTTAAAACAGAATTCACAGTCGTTAGAACGACTGATTCAGGATCTACTCACGTACAGCCAGACACAGTCCGCTCGCCGCCTGAGGGAAACTGACACCCTGGAACTAATCCCGTTGCAACTCCTCGACATCATCAATGATGTCCTCGAATCGCAAAAGCTCGCGCTGGTGGCGAAAACACTTGGCGTTCGTCGCCAATATGAAAAAGCCACGATTCAGGGCGACGCAAAGAAGCTACGTGTGGTGATTGATAACCTCGTCTCGAACGCCATTAAATACTCGCCGCTCGGTGGCAGCATCACCGTTCGACTGCTCAAGCAAGCCGAAAATGTCGTGATCGAAGTGCTGGACGACGGCCCAGGCATCGCTGACGCGGACCGTGAACGAATTTTTGATCCCTTCTACCGCTCAGAATCCGCCATTCGCTCCGGCACCAAAGGTACCGGCTTAGGGTTGGCGATTGTGCGCGATTATGTTGAGCTACATCGCGGCACGGTTTGTGCTGTCGATTCAGTGGGCGCGAGGATTCGCGTCATCCTGCCGAAGCGACCACTGAAGCAATAAATCAACCGAGATTTTTGCCGGGCGGCGGTGAAAGTCCGTTGCGGCGTCACCGCACTTTTGACCGGCTTCACGCGTTGAACGTTGCGCTCAAATCAATTGATCGCAGTTTGACCCGCCACTCGCGCCCTAAGCGACGCCGCATTGTTTTTAGCAAATGTCGGCATGGAATGTGCAATGACTCCTACTGAAACTAACACGCAGAGGAAAAACATGCAAGACTTGCTTGTACGCTTGTCACCCAAATCCATCCCCCTGAGCCACATCAACACCATGACCACCGCGCCTAAAGGACACCTGCTACTGGTCGACGATGACGCCGACCTGCTCAAGCTGCTTGCGATCCGCTTGAAGGCCAATGGCTACGCCGTCACGACCGCGTCAAGCGGACAACAGGCGTTATCGATGATTGCCGGCGAGCGGCCCGACTTGGTCGTCACCGATTTGCGTATGGACGGTATCGACGGCATGGCGTTGTTTGCGCAGATCAATGAACGCTATACCGGGTTACCGGTGATCATGTTGACCGCACACGGCACCATCCCGGATGCGGTGGCCGCAACTAAAGAAGGGCTGTTTGGTTATCTCACCAAACCTTACGACACTAATGACTTAATGGCACAAATTGATCGCGCACTGACGCTGCATGGCACGCACGGCGCGATCAATCGTGGCCGCAATATCCCACACAGCGGCGCAGGCACAGCTAACGCCGCCAACGCGGCGGGAGCCTGGCGCGCCGCCATCATCACCCGCTCACCGAGCATGGAAGAGTTGTTGGTTCGCACCGAGCGGGTCGCGCAGGGCGAAGCGTGTGTGCTGATCCAAGGCGAGAGTGGTACCGGCAAAGAAGTATTGGCACGTGCCCTGCATGAGGCGAGTCCACGTGCAGGTAAACCATTTGTCGCGCTCAACTGCGGTGCCATTCCGGAAAACCTTTTAGAAAGTGAATTGTTCGGCCACAAGAATGGTGCTTTCACAGGTGCAATTGCCGATCACACGGGTCTCTTTCTCGAAGCCGATGGCGGCACATTGTTTTTAGATGAAATTGCCGATATGCCATTGCCGTTGCAAGTGAAGTTGCTGCGCGCACTGGAAACGCACGAGGTGCGGCCGGTGGGCTCGGTGAAAAGTGTGCCGGTCGACGTGCGGATTGTCTCGGCAAGCCATCGGGATTTGGTCAAAGCGCGCGACGATGGGGAGTTTCGCGAAGACCTTTTCTACCGCCTAAATGTGGTCACCCTCAAGGTACCCGCTCTGCGCGAACGGCGCGAGGATATTCCGCTACTGCTCATGCATTTCATCAAGCTTATCTCAGCGCGCTACGCCAAACGCGTCACGGGGTTTGCGCCTGATGCGTTATCGATGATGCTGGCCGCGCCTTGGCCCGGCAATATTCGCCAACTGCTCAACGTCGCAGAACAGGCGGTCGCGCTCACCACCTCCGACATCGTTCCGGTCAGCGTGGTGGAACAAGCGATACAGCTGGGCAAAGACAGCCTCGACGGCTTTGAAGAAGCACGCAAAGAGTTTGAGTACGACTACCTGACGAGATTGCTCAAGCTCACCCAAGGCAGCGTCACCCAAGCGGCCAAGATTGCCAAACGTAATCGCACCGAGTTCTACAAATTATTGCAACGGCACGGACTTGAGGCGTCGCATTTCAAACAGTAACGTGCTGCGATGCCGCTCCGCAAAATCGCGGGAATGCTTGATCGCATGGCGCAAACCATTTTGCGCGACCCCGTTCCGCAATTGCAACAGATTACCGCACCCACCCTGCTCTTGTGGGGTGAACAAGATGCGTTAATTCCTATCACCAATGCACAAGACTACTTACGCGCGTTGCCGAACGCCAAACTCGTGACATTGCCGGGTGTCGGGCATGTGCCGCAGGAAGAGGCTCCGGCCATATCGCTTGCGCCGCTAACCGCATTTTTGAATACCCCGCAGTAGCAGCAGCGACGACGGCTCAATACCCGCGTTTGGTTTCCACTAGGTCAGGCAATAATCCGGTGGTGCGAAAACGCGCCACATTTGAGGCGACGATTTTTGCCGCACTCTGCCAATCGGTAGGCGCAGAAATATGCGGCAACACCGTGACTTTCTGGTGATGCCAAAGTGGGCTCGCCGCGTCCAACGGCTCCTCTTCAAACACGTCGAGCACCGCATGTGAAAGTGGGTGGTTATCCAACGCCGCCAACAGCGCAGCGGCATCCACTACCGCGCCGCGAGCAAAATTAATAATCTTGGCACCCTCACGCATACACGCGATGCGTTCTGCATTAATCAAATGACGGGTGTCGGACGTTAGCGGCAGCAACACCACCACGATATTGGCATCGGCAAGCACACGACGCAGGCCCGCTTCACCGGTAAATGTTTCCACCCCATCAAGCGTCTTCTCAGATTGGCTCCAGCCCGTGACGCGATAACCCGCTGCAACCAAACGCCTGGCGGCCGCGCGGCCTAGCTCCCCCAAACCAAGCATGCCGACGTTCACATCACCCGCCGCAACATACGCCTGTGGACGCCACAGGCGCTGCCGCTGCTGTGCCGCGTAAACCGGCATATCGCGATGTAGATAGAGCGTCCATGCCAACACAGCTTCGGCCATCGTATTGGCAAGGGTAGGGTCCACCAATCTCACCAGCGGCAACTGCCGCGCTGCAACGAGCGGCACAATGCGCTCCACCCCCGCCCACACGCTGTGTACCCAACGCAGATTGGGGTAACGCGCTAGGCGCTCTGGTGCAGGATCGGCGACGATGGCCACTTCCACTCCCGCCATATCGCGCTCATCCAAGGCGTTATCGTCAACAACACGTTCATGCGGCATCGCTTCACCCAGCGCTTCGCGCCAACGCCCGCCGTCGTGCCGCGAGATAAACACAATCGGTGCATTTGCTGACGCCATGCAATGTTCCGTCACTTCGCGTAAACCATATCCATATGGCGGAAGGCTTTGATCTCAAGCGGATTGCCAAACGGATCAACAAAAAACATGGTGCGTTGCTCGCCCGGCTCACCGGCAAAACGGACCGACGGCGAAATCACAAACGGCGTTGCCGCCGCATTGAGGCGATCCGCTAGCAACTGCCATTCCGCTAATGGCAGCACTACACCAAAGTGCGGCATTGGCACCATGTGCTCACCAACGCGGCCGGTCGGGGCGCTCGTTAGCGGCTCGCCAAGGTGCAGCGATAACTGATGTCCAAAGAAAGAAAAATCGACCCACGTTGACGTGCTGCGACCTTCTTCACAGCCCAGCAGCCCGCCGTAGAACTGCCGCGCAATATCCAGATCGGTTATGTTTAGGGCCAAGTGGAAAATACTTGTCATCGCGTTGCCTTGACTATTCCAGCTCTTCAATCCACGCGGCTTGGATGGCTTCCAAAATCTTTTCTCCCGACCGCTCCGGTGAATCACTGAATTCAGGCAGCGCCATCACCCATGTGTGGAGGTCGGTAAAGCGAATGGTCTTCGGGTCGATGTCAGGATGCGCATCGGATAGCTGAATCGCGATCTCCAGCGTGTCGGTCCATTTGAGAGCCATCAGTGGTTCTCCCGTGCATGGTTAATGGTGTACTTCGGAATCTCGATGGTGAGCGGCGTTGCCCCAACCTTGAGCTGACAGGACAGGCGCGACTGCGGCGTGAGCCCCCACGCCATATCGAGCATGTCTTCTTCTTTTTCTTCCGCTTCGGGCAGCGATGAAATACCCTCGCGGACGATGATGTGGCAAGTGGTGCAGGCACACGATTTTTCGCAAGCGTGTTCGATGGCGATATTGTTTTGCAGCATCGCGTCACACAGCGACGTGCCGGGCGCAACGTCGAGGCTCGCGCCCGCCGCGCAAAGTTTTTCGTGGGGAAGAATGGTGATGATTGTCATGTCATTTAGTCTTTGCCAATTGCTGCCGCTGCCCGATTTGTGCAGCAACGTCGAGCGATTTTCCGGTAAGTGCCTTCGCGACACTCTTGTCCATGCGTTTGGCGGCGAATGCTTCCGTTGCCGCCGAGAGTTTATCAATCGATGCCTTGATCGCCCGCGCTTCGCCTTCGGATTGGCAGCGATGCAATGTCTCGATTGTTTGTAATATCAGCGAACGCTCGGCTGCGCTCAGCAAATCGGCATCCACCGCCATCGCCGCGTGAACGGCTTCGATCAGTCGTTGCGCGTCGGTTCGTGCTTCTGCCAATACCCGCGCCGCAGCGTCGTCTTTTGCATAGGTGAAACTCGCTTGCAGCATAGTGGCGATCTCTGCGTCGGTCAGGCCGTAGGATGGTTTGACATCGACTTGCGCGACAACACCACTCGTAAGCTCTTGGGCAACAACCGAGACCAGTCCGTCCGCATCGACCTGAAACGTCACGCGTATCCGCGCCGCACCAGCTACCATTGGCGGGATGCCGCGTAATGTGAAATGGGCGAGCGACCGACAGTCTTTCACCAACTCACGCTCGCCCTGCACCACGTGCATCGCCATCGCCGTTTGGCCGTCCTTGAACGTGGTGAATTCTTGCGCTCGCGCGACTGGGATGGTGGAATTACGCGGCACCAGTTTTTCAACTAAGCCGCCCATGGTCTCAATGCCCAACGAAAGTGGAATCACGTCGAGCAGCAACATGTCTTCACCAGACTTGTTACCGGCGAGCACGTTTGCCTGAATCGCTGCACCGAGCGCGACAACTTTGTCAGGGTCCACGTTATTCAAAAGCGGCTTACCGAAAAATCCATTCACCGCCGCTTGTACGTGCAGCATCCGCGTCGCGCCGCCCACCATGACGATGCCTTTAATATCGTCGACAGCAAGTTTGGCGTCGCGCAGCGCTTTTTTTACAGGCAACAACGTGCGATCCACCAGATGTGAGGTCATATTGTGGAAATCAGCGCGCGACAGTTTTACGTTGAGAGTCTGGCCGTAGCTGAGTTGAATTTCCGCCGACGCGTGTTCAGCCGTGGTGAGGTCTTCTTTCACCGCACGTGCCGCCATCAACATACGGCGCAAATCCTTATGATTTGCACTCGCCAGCCCATGCAGCTTGCGCCAGTGTGCGGCAATGGCTTGATCAAAATCATCACCGCCGAGTGCTGCGTCACCGTTGGTGGATAACACCTCAAACACGCCGCGGGTCAGCTTAAGAATGGAAATATCAAACGTGCCGCCGCCCAGGTCGAACACGGCAAACGTGCCCTCGCTCGCGTTATCGAGTCCATAAGCAATCGCCGCGGCCGTCGGCTCATTAAGTAGCCGGAGCACGTTGAGGCCAGCGAGTCGAGCGGCGTCTTTGGTGGCTTGACGCTGCGCGTCGTCAAAATACGCTGGCACCGTGATGACCGCACCGACCAGCGGCCCTGCCAGCGCGGCCTCGGCTTGCTCACGCAGCACCCGAAGAATATCGGCTGATACGTCTACCGGCGATTTCAAGCCGGCGGCGGTTTCGATTTTCACCATGCCGGGCGTATCCACAAATGTGTAAGGGAGCGCACCATAGCGCGCAACGTCCGCCATGCCACGGCCCATAAATCGCTTTACCGAAACAATGGTGTTGGCGGGATCATCGGCCTGCTCGGCTTTTGGCTTACTGCCAACGCTAACAGTGCCGTCTGCAAAGTAGCGGACCACTGAGGGGGTCAATTTTTCACCCTCATGGTTCAGCAGGATTTCAGCCGCACCGCTTTTTACGGTGGCAATGAGGGAGTTGGTGGTGCCGAGATCGATGCCAACCGCCAAGCGATGCTCGTGCGGGGCGGTGGATTCTCCGGGTTCAGCAATTTGTAGCAACGCCATGATTTGTTCTAACTTTCAATCGCTTCGCTGGCAAGATCAATTTCTTCGCCAAGCTTTTCGAGGAAACGTAGTTTACGCACGGTTTCACGCGCCTCACGCATGCTCGCCGGGTCGGACAATTGTGCGGCGAGTAATGTAAATAACGCCCGCTCTTCAGCGCGCTTATCGTCGGCCAGTTGCCGCAGCGCATCTTCGTTGTGATCGGTCCGCGCGGCTACCACCGCTTCGCGCCACTCCATCTGCTGCATCAAGAATGCAACGGGCATGGCGGTGTTTGATTCTTCCTCTGTGTCAATGCCATTGAGTTTGAGAAGATACCGTCCACGAGCGAGCGGTGACTTCAGCGTTCGATACGCTTCGTTAACCTGCATTGCCCACTGCGCGGCTATACGCTTTTCAACGTCGGGCGCATTGGCAAATCGGTCTGGGTGTACCTCGCGCTGCACATCGCGGTAGGTTTGGTCGAGCCGAGCGATATCTAGGTCAAAACCCACTGGCTGCCCGAATAAAGCAAAGTGACTCTTGGAAAAATCGGGGCTCATGACACGTTCAGTAAGAGCGGTGGAAAATGCGCACCGCGATGTTTGTTAAGATTTACCGACGACGGCAAGGCTAGGTGGATCTGATGTTGGCTTGGCGGTTTGGTGGCCTGGTGCTTGGGGCTCGGCTTGGGGCTGGGCTTAGTACCTGGTGGCTTGATGGCTGAGTGCCTAGGGCTTTGTGCTTTGTGCCGGTGCAATGTGCTTAGTGCTTAGTGCTCGGTGGCTGAGGCCCGACGAATGGCGTGGGTTCAAACCATGTCAGCTAGACGTTGAAGCTCTCGCCGCAACCGCATTTGTCCTTTTCTTGTGGGTTGTTGAACTTAAATCCCTCGTTCAAACCCTCGCGCACAAAGTCGAGCTCGGTGCCATCAATATAGATAAGACTTTTTGGGTCGACAAATACCCTAACGCCGTGCGACTCAAAAGATTGATCGTCCTGCGTTGGCTCATCGACGAACTCGAGCTTGTAGGCCATCCCGGAACAGCCAGTGGTGCGCACGCCAAACCGCAACCCAACGCCTTTACCGCGTTTGGTCATGTAGTTTTGCACGTGATTGGCAGCGCGCTCAGTTAGTGTAATTGACATGACAAATTTCCCTTTCGATGAGACTACTCGGCCGCATCTTTTAGCGGTTCGGCGACGTACTTAGCTTTGTAGTCGGCGATTGCCGCCTTAATGGCGTCTTCGGCCAAAATTGAGCAGTGAATCTTCACCGGTGGCAGCGCAAGCTCCTCTGCAATTTGCGTGTTCTTAATCTCCCCGGCTTGTTCGATGGTCTTGCCCTTCACCCACTCGGTCACAAGAGACGATGAGGCAATCGCTGAGCCGCAGCCATAGGTCTTGAATTTTGCATCTTGGATGATGCCGTCTGCCCCAACTTTGATTTGCAGCTTCATCACGTCACCGCAAGCGGGCGCACCAACCATGCCGGTTGCGACACCGTCTTCGTCTTTGCCAAATGAACCGACGTTGCGTGGATTTTCGTAGTGATCAATAACTTTTGTGCTGTATGCCATGATGCTTCTCCTGTGGTCAATATACGCCCGGTTTTGCGACTGCAAGTCGTCAAGCTCTGCTTGCGAATTGCCCTGAATTCAATCTGGCAAAAGTAGGTTTGTACTTTTGCCCGCTAGTGCTGGTGCTGCGCCCGCCAAAATCGTTTTCAGTGTGCGGCCCACTGTACCTTGCTAATATCAATACCCTCTTTATGCATTTCCCAAAGCGGCGACATATCGCGCAGTTTGCCAATACGTTCGCGCATGAGGTTTATGGCGAAATCGATGTCTGCTTCGGTGGTGTAACGACCAATCGAAAAACGAATCGAGGAATGTGCCATCTCGTCGTTGCGGCCCAAGGCGCGCAATACGTAGGAGGGTTCCAGCGACGCTGATGTACAAGCAGAGCCCGATGACACCGCCAACTCTTTGATGCCCATGATGAGGGATTCGCCCTCGACAAAATTAAAGCTGACATTTAGGTTATGTGGCACGCGTTGCTCAAGATCGCCATTCACATACACCTCTTCCATCCCCTTGAAGCCCGCAAGCAGACGGTCGCGCAACATGCGAATCCGTTCGCTCTCGGTGGCCATTTCTAGTCGCGCAATGCGAAATGCCTCGCCCATGCCAACAATCTGATGTGTGGCCAGAGTGCCCGAGCGAAACCCGCGCTCATGACCGCCGCCGTGCATTTGCGCTTCCAAGCGCACGCGCGGTTTGCGGCGAACAAACAATGCACCTATACCCTTGGGCCCGTACGTTTTATGCGCGCAAAAACTCATCAAATCGACCTTCAGCGCCTGTAAATCAATTGGCACTTTGCCGGTTGCCTGCGCCGCGTCAACGTGAAAAATGATGCCCTTGTTTCGACAGATTTCACCAATTTCGGCTATCGGCTGGATGACACCGATTTCGTTATTCACGAACAGAATCGAAACTAAAATCGTGTCGGGTCGCAATGCCGCGTTGAACACATTCATATCGATGAGGCCGTTCTCTTGCACATCAAGATAGGTTGCCTCAAAGCCCTGCCGCTCTAGCTCGCGAAATGTGTCGAGCGTCGCTTTATGCTCAGTCTTGAGCGTAATGATGTGTTTACCTTTGGTCTTGTAAAACTGTGCAGCGCCCTTTACGGCCAAATTAATCGACTCGGTGGCACCCGATGTCCAGACAATTTCTTTATCGTCGCAATTGACGAGCTTGGCGACTTCCAGCCGCGCATTGTCAACGGCCTCTTCCGCGGTCCAGCCGTAGCTGTGGCTGCGCGACGCCGGATTGCCGAAGGATTCGGTCAAAAATGGAATCATTTTTTCGGCCACACGTGGGTCCACCGGTGTGGTTGCGGAGTAGTCAAGATAGATTGGCTGTTTCATTTATTTCTATGTCGGTTTGAAGACTAAAGGGTTGAATCGTCGATTAACTAGTGGTCGTACGTTAAGCGTAGTGGCCTTGTACACCGTGGCAGTACTCATCATGGCAGTACACGTCATGGCCGACCATTAAACCGGTGCTGGCGTTAACTTATTTTCGTTGCTTGTAGTGCGTAACACGGCGCTGCTGACAGGGCCGTTAATGCGATGTGGATGGTTCTCACGCGCTTTCACTTTTTGCTGTTCGGCTAATTGGGCAAGCGTCACGCCCGAAAGAAACTCCAGCACATTTTCGTTCAAGCTTTGCCACAAATCATGGGTCATGCAGCGCTTCTCACCCATGCAGTTTTCTTTTCCCTCGCACTGGCGCGAATCCATCTGCTCTTCCACCGCCACCACAATCTGTGCAACGGTCGTGGTGTCTGCGGTATTGGCCAGTCGATATCCGCCACCCGGGCCGCGCACACTATCGACAAGTTCCGATCGACGCAGCTTTGAGAACAGTTGTTCGAGATATGAAAGGGAGATTTTCTGCCGCTCGGCGATATTGGCCAGCGTCACGGGAGCTTCCTTAGCGTTCATCGCCAAGTCAAGCATTGCAGTCACAGCAAAACGGCCTTTAGTGGTCAAGCGCATAAATCCTCCAAGACGGAAATGAGGCAATTGGTGGGAAATTTGTGGGAAATTTGTGGGGATGCAACCGACCAATAACCGAGCAATTCTGTCAACTATACTAAAACCAACTGTTTTAATCAACTATTTCTACAACTATTGATTGTCCCGCCAAAGTTAGCCCGCCCACAAAAACGCCAAAGGCGCCAAAGACGCCAAAGACGTCAACAAACTCGGCCATCTCGGGATAAAAATGCTTCAAGATGCCCGCCAATACTAGAGTTTTGGATTTTTTTCGAGTTCTGCCAATCGGGCTCGCAATTCGGCAATTGTCGCGTCACTCCGATCTGACCGAGCGGCGAGCGTCTTAAGAATGGCGTTGAGCGGGTCGTTTTCGTTGGTGGTCACAGCGTAAGCCGAAAACGCCTGCCCTGCGGGGCCGTCTTCGAGGCCCTCCACCACTCGCGCCGGAATTCCCACGACCGTCGCGCCGGGTGGCACCTCGCGAACCACCACCGAATTGGAGCCGATACGTGCACCCGCGCCAACCGTGAATGGCCCAAGAATTTTTGCACCCGCCCCGACGGTGACCCCGGCCGCGAGGGTCGGGTGCCGCTTGCCTTGATTCCACGCCACTCCACCGAGTGTGACGCCGTGGTACAGCGTGCAATCGTCGCCGATCTCGGCGGTTTCACCAATCACAA
>JACMOJ010000483.1 GCA_014378085.1 Burkholderiales bacterium
AGGCCTTTGCCTCACCACCAAACTTCTTCGCCATTACCGTCGTGATCGCCGCCGTCAGCGTCGTCTTGCCGTGATCCACGTGACCAATGGTGCCAACGTTCACGTGTGGCTTGGTACGCTCAAACTTGCCTTTTGCCATTTCTCGTCCTCGTTAAATCTCGGTTAACAATGGATACTGCATCCTGTTTTTCGTCTACAAAACTGTCTGGCTCTACCAACGGTTTTGCATCGTTGGATCCGGTCAGAAGTCGGGTTTTACTTTTGACCGAACCCGATGTTGGTGCTCTTGATGCGGATTGAACGCACGACCTCTCCCTTACCAAGGGAGTGCTCTACCACTGAGCTACAAGAGCCTTCTACTCAAATTCGAGCTACTGCGCGACCCAATCGCGGTGTTGCATCACATCGCCCGCTCGGTCGACGTATACCCACATACGCCTCGGTCGCGGGCTCGTTTGCGCCTAGCGCTTGAGCCGCTCGTGACGCTTTCTGCCATCACGATCTCCAGCAAACATCACTGGGCACTACAAAATTCTGGAGCGGGAGAACGGGATCGAACCGTCGTATGCAGCTTGGAAGGCTGCCGTTCTACCATTGAACTACTCCCGCAGCTTGCTCACGACGTAAGACACGGAACCCACCACACCTTTTCCCACCACCAACAACTGGTGGAGAGAGCTGGATTCGAACCAGCGTACTCGTAAGAGGGCAGATTTACAGTCTGCTGCCATTAACCACTCGGCCATCTCTCCACGGGAACCCAACATTATCAAGACTTTCACCGGAAACGTCAACCTGCACCACTCGCTTGAATGCCAGCGCGGCGCGACACACACCCTTGGCTGGTTAGACGACTAAAATGTGGAAACGCGGCGCCGAAAAATCTCCCATCGAAATTCGCCAGCATTTTTGAAAGCAAACACTCACATATGTCAGATACCAACACCCACAATCCGTTGCGCGTTGTTGTTGTCTCGATAGGACGCAGCGGCACCTCATTATTTGCCCGCATTCTGGACGAAGTACTCGATGTGGACTTTGGTAACGAAGCCGACCACATCCCTCGCAACCATAACAACCCCGATGGTTATTTCGAAAACGCCGATTTTTTAGCATTCAACGACCGCGTTCTGCAGGCCGCCGGTGGCCGGGTGCTTGAGCCACCTGCCCTCGATTTTCCAAGCCGCATGGATAGCGAGGAGCGTCGTCAGCTGGTTTTAGAAGCCGGACGTCTACTCCAACGTTACGCGGCCGACAGAGCGGCGTTCGGCTGGAAAGACCCTCGGCTGTCATTTACGTTGCCCATTTGGCGCGCCGCTTGCCCCAACATCGTTCCGATCATTGCGTTTCGCAAGCCGTATTCGGTACTTTCATCGATCGGCGCCCAACTTGATCGCCCGGTCGAATCCTTAGAAGGTCTTTGGCTTCGGTATTACCAACACGTGTTTACACACACAGAAGGTTTGCCGCGCCTTTTTGTGAGTTTTGATCAACTGCTCGCCGAACCCGCCACCGTGGTGCGCAGCATGGCCGATCACCTCGGCCGTAAAGTTGACGAAAACCTGGTGGCGAAACAACTCGCTGAAATTGTGAAACCCCAGCAATCACGGCATTCTTCAGCACAAAATGCCTCGAATAGTCCGCCAATACTAGACGCCGCGACAATGAGCTTGTACGACTATTTGAGTGAATCCGTGAATTCTGCTGAAGGCCAGCCAGACCCGGAACGTTTGCGTCAGTTGCTCGGTCTGTGAGTCACACGGTGCGGCGCTACAGCCGGCCAGCGCTCAAGCCTGTAATTGCCATCATGATCGCAACCATAATGAAGCCAATCACGCCACCGATGATCAAAATGGCGAGCGGCTCAATCAGCACTAGGAATCGGCGCATACGATTACGCCCCGCTTCCATCGATAATTCGCCGAGTGTCGCCACCGTCTGCGGCAGCTCTCCGGACTTTTCGCCCACCCGAATCAGGTTCACGCCGGTGGCACCAACCAGCCGATAACGCGCCGCCGCGTCGGCCAGCGTTGATCCCCCTCGAACGTCGCGAATGACAAGATTGACGCGCTCTCGCATCTTCACAAACCGCAGCCCACCGGCGGATAATTCCAGCGCGGACAAAATCGGCACCCGATTGGCCAGCAGCGCGCCAAGGGTGGTCGCCCAACGACCAGTTTCCGCTTCGGTCAACCATTCCCCCACCAGCGGCAATGTCGACAAGCGTGTCAGCCATTGGGTTCTGCCAGCGGCATCGCGAATGCTCAGGTAAAACACACCTGCCGCAGCAATCACCAGCAAAAACAGCCACAACCAGTTCGCCTGCAGGAATACGCCAAACTTGATCACCGCCAGCGAAATTTCCGGAATATCGGCCGCCCGACTACCCTTCACCAAATTTGCAAATTTCGGCACAACCACCAAAAAGATCAACAACACCGCGGCAACCCCCGCCGCGATGAGAATGATTGGGTACGTGAGCGAGTTCCGCATCTCCTGCTGAATACGATCGTCGTATTCCATTTGTTTCGCGCCATCCGCCAGCGCGCTGGAAAGCTTGCCTGTCATCTCGCCCGTCGCTGCGAGCTGAAAAACATACTGCGGGAATTCGATCTTGGTTTCTTCAAGTGCCTTCACAAAAGGGGTACCGGCATTCAGGCTGCGATGGGCGCGGCGCAAACCTTGGCCGGCCGATGTATCCACCCGCGATAACGCCAGCGAATCGATCGCATCCACCAGCGTGATACCCGCCCGCAGCAACGTCGAGAGTTCGCGGATGATCAGTATCTGTTCACCAACCTTCACCTTCGTATTTTTCGCAAACCCCAGCACTGACGGGGCTTTTGCGGCAGATTCGGCCGAAGCGCCGCTTGGGTCCTCGAGTTTTGTCGGTGTCAGTGCTTGTTCGCTCAGCTTTTGCAGCGCTTCTTGTGTAGACGCGGCGTCAACTTGGCCTTCGACGGTGCCGCCGCGTGCATCAATTGCTTCATACCTAAATAGTGCCATCGCCGGTTTGCTCTCGGTTTGCTTTCTTATGCTCTTTTAATTAGTTTCAGCGAGCCGCGTCTTCAGCGAGCATGGCGTCATCCGCCCCCGCGCCCTGGCTTTGTGAGCCTGCGACGCGTAGCACTTCTTCCAGGCTCGTCAAACCCTGCGCCGCCTTGATCAACCCATCTTCACGAAGTGTGCGGAACTTCCATGCGCCCGGCGCGTGTCTCGCAATTTCCGCAAGCTCCATCGACGAGCGCCGCGCCACAATCGCGTCCTGTATGTCCGGCGTGACGGTGAGCAACTCATGTATGCCGGAGCGGCCGCGGTACGACGCGGCGTCATCGCTGCCAGAGGCGGGCGCC